>JAKSUO010000076.1 GCA_024408895.1 Alphaproteobacteria bacterium
GATGCGGCAAACCGGTTGAATTGGCAAAACTACTGTTTTTCAATCCCAATTGTTTGGCTTTTTTATTCATCAGCACGGCAAAATCTTCTTCCGTACCGGATATATTTTCCGCCACAACAATACAAGCATCATTACCCGATTGAATAACAATACCTTTAATAAGATTTTCAACCGAAACATTATCACCGATAGATAAGAACATTGTTGAACCGCCGGTGGCTGCGCCGCCTTTACGCCACGCGTTTTCGCTCACCGAAAACGTATCATCCAATTTTATACTTCCGTCCTTGATTTTACTCATCAAGATATACACGGTCATCAAGTTGCTCATAGAAGGCGGCGGCACCGCTTCGGTAATATTTTTTGCCAACAAATATTCACCGGTATCATAATCCATTAAAATTGTATTACGCGCCGTTGTTTCGTAGGCCTGTGCGCCAAAACACAACGTTACTCCGCATAATAAAGCAATTGCCCCGAATTTATTAAACTTCATCCCAATCTCCTATTTTTGTTCAATTTTTGTATCTTTTATCCCGTAATATTTCAGTTTGGCTTGTGCCACTTTTGCTTCTTCAGCCTTGCTATAAGGCCCGACAGAAACACGATAATATTTTTTCCCTGATATCGTAGTCGGCACAATATGACTGCTGCCATATTCTTTCAAACGCACCATCAACATGTGCGCCAATTCATAATTAGTAAATGATCCGGCTTGAATATAATAATAACCGGCAACATATTGATAATCATTTGATTTAACGGCACGAGTATCAGACTTTTGCGGATTTTGAGCCGCTTTGGCGTAAATACCTTGAGTTTCGGCTGCTTTTACCGCACCGGCCGTCACTGTTCCCATTGCTGCTTTACGTTGTTCTCCATCTTTGCCGGCAGCACTGCCGTAAACAGCCGGCTCAGCTGTTTGCCCCGTAGGTTTATACGTTCCGAGTTGAACTTTTTTATCACCGGCGCTGGCATAAATTTCCGCTTCTTCAGCTTTTTGAGTTTCTTTAGATACTTTGATACGTTCTTCGGAACTCTCATACAGCGAATGTGCCGGTGTTGATGCTTCGGCCATATTTTCCGGCGAAACTTTTCCCGTCAGCATAGCTTCCTTCAATGCTTTGCTTTCTTTAGCCATAATTTCCACTTTAACTTTTGTCGTTCCTTGTCCCATGTATCCCAAAAGTTGCGCACCGTGTTTAGATAAATCTATAATTCTGTCTTTAACATACGGACCACGATCGTTTATGCGCAAAATTACCGAACGACCGTTTTGCAAATTAGTCACCCGCACAATACTTGGCAACGGCAAAGTTCTGTGAGCCGCCGTTAATGTGTTCATATTATAGCGTTCACCGTTGGCGGTTTTTTTGCCGTTGAAATCCTCACCGTACCACGAAGCAATTCCGACTTCGGAATAATTGTAATCTTCTTTCGGATAATACCATCTATCGCCTATTTTATAAGGATTTCCGACTTTATATATTCCACCGTAATTTTTAATAACTTCGGCTTGCGCTTGCGGCGACATTCCGGACAGCTCAGGGGTCCCCGTAGAACAACCGTTGAGCAAAACCGTTATCATCGCTACTGATAAAAATATTTTTATATAGTTCATTATTAAACAATCATAAATTAACGTTAAACATTACCAAGAGATTATTCTCTTTTTTGAGTAACATCAAGCATTATTGCAAACTTATTCAACCTTACTTCTTTTGGCCGCGAGGTGCCGGTAAAGGCACGACAAATCCGGCTTTATGGTCATAATTTTTGATTTTGTTCAACAAAAGATAATCCGGATATCCGTCTTCCGGCAATTTAGCACGATGTTGCAACACGCGAACCGCTTCACGCGTTTTAGGTCCCAACTTGCCGTCCGTTTTTAATTTTGTACCTTTAACCGTTTTGTTGTAGAACTCTTGAACAAGTTTGATTTTTTCATTATCCAACACATATTGTTCGCTCGCTTCCAAAGGCATCCATTTGCGATTTTTATCAGCGATATAATCGGCTAAAGTCACGACGGCAATTGCATAATTATCGGAACGATTCCATATCATCACCCGCTTAAAGTTTCCAAACACGATATAAGCCGGTCCTTTACGTCCGTCCGGTAAAATCACCGAACCTTTGAGCGCATCATCATACGGCAATTTATGACCGGCGTAAGTTAAAATACCAATTTTTTTCCATTCACCGACTGTTTTTGTGGTCTGCCGCCCGACGTTTTTGAAATCAAAATTCCACGGCAATTTAATCCGAGTTCCCCACGGCTCATCATGTTTCCATCCAAGTTTTGTCAGATAGTTTTCAGCCGATGCAACGGCATCAGGCAAAGAATTCCATATATCCGGCACTTTATCACCGTCATAATCAACGGCATAATTGTTATAAGTTGACGGCATAAATTGAAAATGCCCCATTGCGCCGGCCCAGGAACCAAGCATTTTATCCTCACCCAAATTAGTTTTATCCATAATTTTCAAGACATTATACAATTCACTCTTAAAAAATTTTGAACGACGATTTTTATAACTTAAATTTGTCAAACTATCAATCAGGTTATGCTTACCTTTATTCTGTCCAAAATTGGTTTCAACTGCCCAAAATGCCGTAATATAATTAAACGGCACATTATACTCTTTTTCTATTTTTTTATATTTGTCTTTCAGCATATCATAATGTTTGCGCGCTTCATTGACTCGTTGCTTATTTACCAACCTGTTCACATAAACCGAGGTTGTCATAATAAATTCATTTTGTCGTTTATCCAATTGCACTACTTCCGGTGCTTTGTGATAATAGTTTTTTCCTTTATAAGCCTTATCTATCGTCTTTTGCGAAATACCCTTAGCCAACATTTCTTTTTTCAAGCCGTCCAACCATGTTATCCATTCTTTCGGCGGTGTGTCAGCATTTTTCCGCGCGGCGGCGCAATCATATACCGGACTAAAAATTAAATACATTAAAACAACAAGATACAATACTTTCTTCATGTAATACCTCTCATATATTACATATAATATATTACCATATATTTTATAAATCATTAAAAATAAAAAAGTTCTTGCATTATAAAATTTAATATGTTATATTTTGTCTATATTAAAAATTATTTATTAACTATTTAAAAGGCTACGTGTATCCATTCTAATTGAGTGGCGTGGCAGTAAAAAAATGGAAACATCAAAAACTTTTTTTCAAGTATCTGGTGCATTGTTCACATTGGCCTTACTAACTATCGCCTCAATCATATCGGTGCGATTATTTAGCGCAATAGGTAATTGGGCGGGAATTACATGCTTAATTGGTGGCTTTGCCATCTCCGCATTATTTGCGGTTGTAATTAGCACATGGACAGAAGTGATGGGCACAAGCCGAACTTCAAAGATTCTATGCGCTATATCCCTGTTTGGAACCCTACCGCTCATAATCGGTTGCTATGGTCTGGCAACAATGACGAGTAAGTTTTCAAATGGATGTTTGTATGTTGGCGTTGTTCTCTTTGTTGCACCAATATTAATTGCGGCAATATGGGGATTTGCCATATACTGCAAGAAATTGATAAACTAAACCACAAAAAAAACTCCTCGTGTTATTCAAACACGGGGAGTTTTTTTAGTTTAGCAATGATTATTTCTTTAATTCAGATGTACAATGAGGACATCTTGTTGCTTCCAAAGCAATATCAGAACAACAATACGGACATTTCTTAGTTGTCGGCGCAGCGGCTGCTTCTTCTTTTGCCATTTTAGCTTGTAATGTATTCAAAGCCTTAATTAAGACAAATACCGCAAAAGCGACAATTATAAAGCTGATAACCGTATTAATAAATGCGCCATATTTAATTGTAACACCTTCCGTTAAGTCAATAGCTAAATCAGAAAAATCTACCTTACCTAAAGCCCATCCGATTGGCGGCATAATAACATCTTCAACCAAAGATGTCACAATTTTTCCGAATGCGGCACCGATAATAATACCGACAGCCATATCCAATACATTGCCACGCATTGCAAATTTTTTGAATTCATTTAAAAAATTTTTCATATTTTAAGTTCCTTTCTTATTTATATATTGGGAAATCGCGGCACAAGGCCGTAATTTTTTGTTTTGTTTTTGCAATAACCTCACCGGCATTGCCTTTGACTAACGCATCAACCACATCACCTATGCAGTTACCTATCAGTTCAAATTCTTTTTCTTTAAATCCGCGTGTTGTACCGGCAGGTGTTCCCAACCGCACACCGGAAGTCACTTTCGGCGGCTGAGGATCAAACGGAATTGCATTTTTATTGCAAGTAATATTAGCTTGTTCCAAAGCCGTTGTTACCACGTCACCGGTCAAATTTTTCGGGCGTAAATCCACCAACACCAAATGTGTGTCTGTTCCACCGGAAACAAGGGCTAATCCGCGCTTTATTAAAGTATTACCTAAAACTTCGGCATTTTTCTTTACTTGTTTTGCATATTGCTTAAATTCCGGTGTTAAATCTTCCCCGAAGCAGACTGCTTTTCCGGCAATCACATGTTCCAACGGACCGCCCTGCGTTCCCGGAAATACGGCAGAGTTAACTTTTTTATAAATTGTTTCATCATTAGTTAAAATCATTCCGCCACGCGGACCGCGCAAAGTTTTGTGAGTTGTTGTGGTTACCACATCAGCCCATTTAAGAGGATTTGGATGCTCTCCGCCGGCAACCAAACCGGCGAAATGTGCCATATCTACCATCAAATATGCACCAACCCTATCCGCTATTTTTCTAAAACGAGCAAAATCAATTACTCGCGGATAAGCTGAGCCACCGGCAACAATTAATTTCGGTTTACATTCCATTGCCACACGTTCAACCTGTTCATAATCTATCAGCCCCGTATCCTTGCAAACACCATATTGCACCGCATTAAACATTTTTCCGGAAAGAGAAACTTTAGAACCGTGCGTTAAATGACCTCCGGCATCAAGCGACATTCCCATCAAGGTATCTCCAGGATTAAGAAGTGCGACATAAACCGCCATATTGGCTTGAGAACCCGAATGAGGTTGAACATTGACATATGCGGCATTAAATAGTTTTTTAGCGCGTTCTTGGGCCAATACTTCAATTTCATCAATAAATTCGCAACCGCAATAATAGCGATGAGCCGGATAACCTTCGGCATATTTATTGGTTAGCACTGAGCCTTGTGCCTCCATCACCGCACGAGAGACAATATTTTCCGAGGCAATGAGTTCCACTTGTTCTTGTTGGCGTTGCAACTCTTTTTGAATAATCTGATAAATTGTCTCATCTTCGGTTTGTAATTTTTGTTCAAAATCCATAATTTACTCCATAAGTTCCAGTTTATCCAGCCGTTTTTGGTGACGACCGCCTTCATAAGAAGCGGTGAGAAAATCATCTACGTATTGTATAACATCTTCTGATTTCATTGTGCGCCCGCCAAAAACGATGATGTTGGCATTATTGTGCTGTTTTGCAAGACGTGCCGATTCTTCGGAATAAATCAAGGCTGCCCGAATACCTTTACAACGATTAGCGGCAATAGAAATTCCGATTCCCGTACCACAAATTAAAATTCCCAAATCTGCATCATGATTGCGCAATGTTTGCACCATTTTTTGCGCTATATCCGGATAATCAACAGATTCTTGACTAAATGTACCCAAATCCGTTAATTTGATATTGTCATAATGTTTTTTCAAGGCTTCTTTAAGGTTAAAACCGCCATGATCGGCCGCGATTGCAATTTTCATTATTTTCTCCGTAAAACTGATTAACTATATAATATAGCGACAGAATTTTACCATAAAAAACGAAGTTTTACACAGCTGAAAACAAAAAAATATTTTTTTATAAAAAAATCTATTGACGTTTAAAAAAAAATAAGTATAAATGTGTTTGTTGAGTTTGTTTGGTATTTGATGTAACGAACTGGCCGGTTGGCAGAATGGCTTATGCAGAGGACTGCAAATCCT
>JAKSUO010000077.1 GCA_024408895.1 Alphaproteobacteria bacterium
GGTGGAGAAGCGTTTTAGGCGGGGGTGTGTTGGGTGGAATGGCGGGAAAAAGTGGGGAATTTTGCTCCGCGTGATATGTGGCGTGTACACATAGATGTAGAAAATAATGTGCGGAAAATCACGATATCCGCCGCAACAGAAGAAAAGATAAGCAGATTACAACATGTATGAGACCTTACTTCATGGTGATTTAGTTGAAATTGACGGCTACGGAGTTTTACTGACCGGAAAAAGCGGTGTTGGAAAATCAGATTTGGCTTTGCGATTGATTGAAAACAAAAATGCCATTTTGGTTGCCGATGATATGGTTCGCTTAGCAATACGAGAAAATAAAATTTACGGTTCTGCTCCTGATAATATTAAAGGACTTCTTGAAGTTCGTGGTGTTGGTATAATGAAATATAAGTATAAAAATGAAAATTGTGTTGATTTAATCGTTAACTTAAGGGAAGATGTTTCGCAAATAGACCGTATGCCTAAAAAACAACGACAAAATATTTTAGGGGTTGAAATTGTGCAAATAGATTTGTATGCTAAAGAAAGTTCTGCGCCGGATAAAGTTATGACCGTTTTGCGGATGTTGTCTGCACAGAAGGATAATACAGAGGAAAAATATCAAGATGTTTACTAGAGGATTCAGTTCTTTTTTGCAGATTTTGGGCAAGCCGTTGGTGTCTTTTGTGATGAGTTTAGGATATTTCTCACAGTTTGTTGCAAAGTCCGTGTATAACTGTTTTGTGCCGCCTTATTATCTTAAATTGTTTTTTGCACAGTTTATGAGTATTGGTTTTTATTCGTTGCCGGTGGTTGGTTTAACAACTTTATTCGCCGGAATGGTGATTGCCATTCAAACATATTCCGGTATTTCGGAATATGGAGCGGAAAATGTGGTTGCCAGTGTTGTTTTAATTTCTGTTACTCGTGAATTGGCACCGGTGTTGTCGGCCCTTATGGTGGCAGGACGTATCGGGTCGGCAATGGCTGCCGAAATCGGCACAATGCGTGTGACGGAACAAATTGATGCGTTGGTGACATTGTCGGCCAATCCGTTCAGATATTTGATTGCACCGCGTGTGTGGGCTGCCGTGATTGTAATGCCTTTGTTAGTTTTGTTTGGCGATGTTATCGGCATTTTCGGCGGGTATCTGGTTGGGGTTTATAAACTGGATTTTAATCCGGCTAATTACATCATTAATACAATGAATAACCTGACCTCTGTTGCAATTGTTATGGGGGTTGTCAAAGCAGCAGTCTTCGGCTTTATTATCGCCATTATGGGGTGTTATCACGGCTATCGTTCAAAAGGCGGCGCGCAGGGTGTTGGCGAGGCAACCACTAATTCGGTTGTAACTTCATCCATTTTGATTTTGATATTCAACTATTTAATTACGGAAATGTTCTTTTCACGATAAGAGATTGTTATGGCAAAAGAAAATAAAATAGAAATCAGAAATTTGTATAAATCCTTCGGAAAAAAGAAAGTTCTGGACGGAGTGGATTTGGATGTTAAAAAAGGCGAGTCTTTAGTTGTTATAGGCGGTTCCGGAACGGGAAAATCCGTTTTGATTAAATGTATTCAAGGTTTGTTGACACCGGATAGCGGTTCCATAAAAATAGACGGTGAGGAAACAATCGGCACCGGTAAAGATGTTCATAAAAAAATGGGGATGCTTTTTCAAGGAGCGGCCTTGTTTGATAGCTTGAGTGTATGGGAAAATGTGGCATTTACATTGTTGGAAAATGATAAAATATCACGCTCCGCTGCCAAAAACGAAGCGGTGCGTGTATTAAGACAGGTTGGTCTGGCTCCCGATGTTGCCGATTTATCTCCGGCTGAGCTTTCCGGGGGAATGCAAAAGCGTGTCGGTTTGGCGCGAGCCATTATCAATAAACCGGAAATTATTTTCTTTGACGAGCCGACAACCGGTCTTGATCCGATTATGGCTGATGTGATTAATGATTTAATTATTGAATCAGCCAAAGGATTGGGCGCATCAACGTTAACAATTACTCACGATATGGCTTCGGCACGCAAAATTGCCGATAGAATAGCCATGTTATACCAGGGCAAAATTATTTGGACCGGTACAGTTAAAGAAATGGAAAAATCCGATAATCCTTATTTGCAACAATTTATTGCCGGTAGTTCACACGGTCCGATTAAGGTGGAAATATAGTCATGGCCAAGAAAAATACAATTTTTATATGCCAAAATTGTGGCGCTCATTATTCAAAATGGCAAGGTAAGTGCGATTCTTGCGATGAATGGAATTGTATTGTTGAAGAAGTTGAAAACAACGATGAGTTTTCTAAAATAAATTCTAAAAAAGAAGGCCGAATTATTGATTTTGTGCCGCTGAAAGGCACAATGCAAACCTATGCGCGTTTACAAACGGGAATTAAAGAAATAGACAGAGTAACCGGTGGCGGTTTGGTGCCGGGGTCGGTGATATTGGTCGCCGGTGATCCGGGAATCGGAAAATCTACGCTATTGTTGCAGGTGTGCTCGGGGTTGGCTTCTCAATCAGAAGGCAAAGGTTGTTATTATATTTCCGGTGAAGAAGCAATTGATCAGGTGCGTATCAGAGCCAGTCGTTTGGGGTTGGCTGAAAGTCCGGTTAATTTGGCAAGCGCAACCAATGTCCATAATATCATTACAACATTGGAGAAAACTGAGGCAAAAATCGTGATTATAGATTCCATTCAGACAATGTATTTGGATGAAATTGAATCCACACCCGGCAGTGTCGGACAGGTTCGCGCCTGCGCTTATGAGTTGATAAAATTAGCAAAGCGTAAAGGGTTTGTGTTGTTTCTGGTCGGGCATGTTACAAAACAGGGAGAAATTGCCGGCCCGCGTGTGCTGGAACACATGGTAGATACGGTGTTGTATTTTGAAGGCGAACGCGGTCACCACTTCCGTATTCTGCGGGCGGTTAAAAATCGTTACGGTGCCACCGATGAAATAGGTGTGTTTGAAATGCAGGATAAGGGGTTGATTGAGGTTGAAAATCCATCGGCATTATTCTTGGCTGAAAGACAAGGAAATATATCCGGTTCGTGTGTTTTTGCCGGTATAGAGGGGTCAAGACCGCTGTTGGTTGAAATCCAAGCGTTGGTTAGTCCGAGCGGGTATTCTTCTCCAAAGCGCGCCGTTGTCGGTTGGGATTCTAATCGGTTATCCATGATTTTAGCAGTGTTGGAAGCGCGTTGCAGTATGAATTTTAGCGCACACGATGTATATTTAAACATAGCCGGTGGCTTAAAAATCAGTGAGCCGGCCGCCGATTTAGCCGTGGCAATGGCGGTGATTTCCGCTTTAACTAATAAGGCACTACCTGCGGATATGGTGGTGTTTGGCGAAATAGGACTTTCGGGGGAAATTCGCAGCGTTACGCAGGCTAATCTGCGCCTTAAAGAAGCACAAAAGCTCGGATTTGTCAGCGCGATTATACCTCCGGTTTTCGGTAAAGATAAAAAAGAAAAAGGCTTGAAAAATTATGATTTATCGTGCTATGAAATAGGTAATGTTCATCGTTTGATAAATTGGTTCAATTAGGAGCAAAAAAATGGAACAACTAAATAATTTAGACGTTGTATTTTTAATTATCGTTGGAATTTCCGCACTGGTTGGTATTGCGCGAGGAATGACAAAGGAAATGCTGTCCATTATAGGTTGGATTTTGGCGGCAGCGGCGCTGTTTTATTTGATTCCGGTTTGCGAACCTATGATGCAAAAACACATAGCTTCAAAAATAATGGCCGATATTGTTGCCGGTTTGGCAATCTTGATTGTATTTTCCATTATATGGGTTTTAACGGTTGATAAAATTGCCTCAACAATTCGTTCCAGCACACTGAGCGCATTGGATAGGATACTCGGTTTTGTTTTCGGAGCGGTCAGAGGTGTGATTATTGTGATTTTGATTGCTCTGATGATTTCAACATTAATGCCGGAAGAATCAAAAGAAGGAATGTTTGCAGAATCGCAATATTTTAATATGGCTAAAGCTAATGCCGAACCGCTTATGAATCTTGTTCCGCAAAGTTGGATTGACAGTGTTAAAGAAAAGAGTGAAAGCTTAGGTTTCGGCAAGTCTAAAGAGGACGAAAAAGAAGCCGAAAAAGCATCAAAAGACAAGAAAAAGACTTCTGAACAAAAAGTTGAAAAAGCAAAAGAGGACAAAACCGCAACCGATAAAACAAAAAAAGATGAGGTTGAAGAAAAAGATGATAAAATCGGACAAACACTGGAAAACAATTTGCAAGTTCTGAAAAAAAGCGGTGAAGAATTGTTCAATGATTTGGTGCAGCCTAAAACAGCCGGCGAAACCGAAGGCGAGGGGGAAAATATTGAACCTGATGCCTCTGATTTGGATCGGTTGCTGGATGTTTTGGAAGACAGAATTGTAACTACCGATACACCGAAAGAAGAATCGCAGAACAATACACCTGAAACAAACGCTTCATCTGCAAATAGTGTTCCCGAGTTAGCTGACAAGGTGATTGAAAAAGTTACGGAAAAAGTAGCGGAAAAAATCGCCGATAAGGTTGTGCAGCAAGCAACACCTGCTCAGTAATCGGATTTTCTGGATATTCGCAAATTTAATGATTTAATGCTTGAAAAAGCATTAAATTTGTGATAAAATAGACACATAACGGAAAAATGATACTTATTGACAGAAAATCAAAGGAAAAATATATGACGGAAGAAACTGCTGAGAAAACAACCGATGAAGAAGATATTCCTGTTGTGGATTGTGTTGAAGATATTCAGCCGATTGAATACGATGAATTGTATAACCGAGTTTTGTGCTACTATATTAACTCTCAATGGGGCGATTCCGAAGAAGAAATAAATGGTGTCTTTCAAGAAAAGTTCGGCGTAGATTTTGAAAAGAAGAAAATAGATAAAAGAAGCAAGAAAAACAAAGAACTATTTAGAGAAATTGCTAAAGAAGTTTTAGACAAAAGGTTGATGCATGTCAAAAAGGAAGCGACCAGCTTAATTGATGATAATGTTAATCAGGCAATGAAAGATATTTTGGAACTTGTCGGCGTGAACCTTGACTTAACACAGACGGCGCTATCAACATGTGAGGATGTTCTGAAACAACGCGCCGGCCATTTACCAGAATTTAAGGGCGCATACGATGTTTTGTTCAGCGGACGTCGGTTGTTTGATTGGTATAGTGCCGGTGTTGTGTCGCCGGAGATTAATGAAGACGTGTTAAAAATGCAGAATATGTATCGCAACGGCATTATCAATCGTGAAATATTAGCGTTTTACTACTATAATGTGGCAATGGTTTATGAAAAATATTCAATGCAGAAAAACAATGCGCCTGCTGTTTATAAAGAGCATTACAGAGCAGTTGAGTTTATAAAAAAATCATTGAATAAAGTGGATAAAAGTGTCAGTTTGGTGATGACAATCAAAGATTTTTTGGCAGCAGAACCTAACTATGATCAGCAGAAAGTGCTGGATGCTTGTCATCGGATTATGGACAACAATAATGACGACCATAGTTTGTATTTAGCGCATAAGTTGTATGCTGAAACTTTGAAAGAAAGCAGAAATGTGAAAGGTTTTGCATTTGATAAGCAAATAGATAAAATTGCCGAGCATTACCGAATAGCATTAGGTTATACCACGGCAAGTGAGGATAAAATAGACATTTTGGAGGCTATCGCCGATTCGCAAAAACTGTATAGTATAGATGCTTATATAGCCACTCAATTGGAAATAGCCGATTTATTGAGTGGTCGCCAACGTATTCGTGCGCTGAAAAATATAGCTCATCAAGTAAAATCACAGAATATGAAAACGGTTTTATTAAAAGGAGCCATTAATGAGTTTGTTGATTTGGATAATATTCGCGGTGAAGATATTGCGATGTTTAGAAGTTTAGAGCGGAATTTGCGCCTTGTTGCTGCGGATGAACCGGAAACAAT
>JAKSUO010000078.1 GCA_024408895.1 Alphaproteobacteria bacterium
TAAAGGCTTATAGCCGCATATGAAGAACCCCGCGTTTTACGCGGGGGTCTCTTTTACAGGAACGATTTTTTTTAGCGATTAAATCATTGCCATACCGCCGTTAACATGGATGGTTTGACCGGTGATGTATTGCGCTTCATCAGAGGCTAAAAAGGCAACGGTATTGGCAATGTCTTGCGCTTCACCGAGCTTGCCTTCCGGAATTTTTTTCAGCAACGCGGCTTTAACATCATCCGGTAAACCCTCTGTCATTGGGGTACGAATAAATCCCGGCGCAATGGAATTAACCGTGATACCGCGCGAACCGACTTCTTGTGCCAAACATTTATTCATGGCAATCATTCCGGCTTTTGAAGCAGAGTAATTTGCTTGTCCGGCATTGCCCATAACGCCGACAACCGAGGCCATACCGATAATACGGCCGTAGCGGCGCTTTATCATACCGCGAATAACGGCGCGAGCTAATTTAAAACCGGCAGAAAGGTTAACATCCAAAACCAGTTGCCATTCTTCATTGCTCATGCGCATAAATAAGTTATCGCGCGTCAAACCGGCATTATTTACCAAAATATCAATTTGACCGAATTTGTTTTCAACATCATTGACCAAAGTTTTAACTGCTTCGTCATCGCCTAAATTGGCAACAAAGCACTCTACATGTTCGCCAAACTCTGCTTTTAAGGACTCCAAACCGGCTGCATTCATATCCGTTAAGGCTAAATAAGCGCCTTGCTCATATAATGTGTGTGCAATTTTACGACCGATACCGCCGGCGGCACCGGTAATTAAAGCAACTTTTCCATCTAATCTGAACATTGTTGTTTCCTTTCATTATAAATTTTTTGCCAATTCTTCAATTTCTTCAATAGAACCAACAGAAAAAGAGTTAATTTCTTTATTGCTACGTTTTGCAATACCGGAAAGTACGCGTCCGGCACCAAGTTCCACGATATCAGTCACACCGTTTTGCTGTAAAAACAGCATCGTTTCACGCCATCTGACGAGGCCTGTGACTTGTTCTATGAGATGTTTAATAATTTCTTTGTGATCGGTAATCGGTTCAGCCAAAACATTGGCAATCAGCGGAATTTGAGCGTCATTTGATTTGACGTCCATAAATGCGCGAGCTATCACATCAGCCGCAGGCGCCATATAAGGACTGTGGAACGGCGCGCTGACCGCTAATTTAATACATTTGCGCGCACCGAATTCGGCGGCAATTTCTATTGCACGGTCAATGGCCGACATAGCACCGGATAAAACAATCTGACCGTCAGAATTATCATTGGCTGTAACGCAAATATTGTCTCCGTTGGAACAAGCGTCAATCAATGCGCCGACATCCTGGTAAGACAAGCCGAGTACGGCCGCCATACCTCCGGCACCGACAGGAACTGCATTTTGCATGGCTTTGCCGCGTATGCGTAAAAGCTTTGCCGTATCGGTCAGTGAAAAAACACCTGCCGTATAGGCTGCCGAATATTCCCCTAAAGAATGCCCGGCCACATAAGCGCCTTTTTCCTTGAGATTAACTCCGAAAGCTTTTTGCAAAACATTAACAATTGCAGCCGACATAGCCATCAAAGCCGGTTGTGTGTTTTCCGTCATGGTTAATTCAGAATCAGGACCTTCGGTCATAATTTTATATAAATTTTGTGATAATGAATCGTTGACAATTTCAAATACTTCGCGGGCAGAAGCAAAATTTTCCGCCAATTCTTTTCCCATGCCGACAAATTGAGAACCTTGTCCGGGAAACACAAAAGCATACTTCATAACATACCTTTCAAAACAATTCTTCGCAGAAGTGTATAATAAGATGCAAAAAAAGTCAATAATAACAGCCTTTTTTTATTAACAAATTAATATTTTATTGATGTTTTTTTGTTACAATTTTGCCAATTACATAGCTTTGTTTTGAGGGAAAAATGAAAAAAAAGAACATTGTCAAAGAACAACCGAAATCGTGGTGGCAGGTTTTGTTGTGCCAAATTATAGGAATAATTCTTATCGTTTTGCCGTTGTTAATGTTTATCGGGCTGATTAGTTATGATGCCGCAGATCCTTCGTTTAATAAGGTTACGTCTGAAGCTACGCAGTTTAAAAATTATCTTGGGGCTTTCGGGGCATATAGTGCTGATGCCATTTTAAGAACATTCGGTTTGTCTTTCATTGTGTTTCTGTTAGTGCCGATTATCTGGGGTATTAATTTGTTGCGTTATTATGTTTTTGCCGAGTGCAAAATGCGTATTTTTGCGTGGATTGTCGGTATGTTGAGCTTTGCCTGTTTTCTGGATTTAACTGCCAGCTCTTTTTTGGGAGGTTTCAACTTACCGTATAATTTGGCAGGTGAATGGAGCCGCACATTGAGCCGCCCGTTGAATAATTATATTAATATGCTTAATCTGTCGTATAATACTCTGATTTTAGAAGGGATAATTCTTTTTGTCAGCGTGATTGCATTTAATTTTTCTGCCGGTATAACTTTTAAGTTTTGGTTGAAAATCACGCATGCAATTAATGCTGTGCTACGCAAAATCGTTGCTTGGGTTGTTATCGGCTTTAAGAAAATGGCAAATATTCGCAATTTCAGGGAATTTAAGGAGATTAATCCGAGTTATTTACAAAATAAGACAAACGGTAGTGCCCGTTTGCATCGTGAACCGGTTTTTGAGCATGGTGTGAATGGCAATTCGGTTGCCGGAACAATAATTGAAAATAATCCTTCGCATGCTATACCACGAACAGCAAGTTTGAAAACAACAACGGCAAGTTCGCCGGCAATGGCGAGTATGCAACGCGGACCGATGATAGAAATGCCGACAAACGGTACGTTATCCGTCGGCAATTTGGCTATGCAGACAGAAATTGGAGAATCTGTTGCTCCTGCGGTTAAAAATACCAGTTTCAATCCGACATTTAACTTTATCGGGGAAGAAAATGCGTCAAACCAAAATCAGAAAAAAACAGCTCGCAAAATTTTTCCGGAAGAGATATATCAAACCGAGGGAGTACGCAATTTTTCCGATAAGGTAAATGCTAAAGAAAAATCACCGGTTGCCCAACAAGAAGAACTTTTAAATGTGCCGAAGACAGCTAAACATTCGGTTTCATCAATACCGCAAGCTCAAGTACCTTCGGGTGATTCCGGTGTGGCTAGGTTTGACTCATCAAAAGCAAAAGAGGCACAGACGAAAAATAGTTCTTCTGCCCAAGAATATATGTTGCCGGATGTGAATTTATTGTCGCTACATAATGAAAATGCGCAAATATCCGTTGATGAAAATGCCTTAAAGGCGAACGCTGTTCATTTGGAACAAGTGTTGAAAGATTACGGAATTCGCGGTGAAATAGTTAAAGTTCGTCCAGGGCCTGTTGTCACATTGTATGAACTTGAACCGGCACCGGGAATTCGTACGGCTCGTGTTATCGGTTTATCGGATGATATTGCGCGCTCAATGTCGGCAGTATCAGTGCGTATGGCGGTTGTCAGCGGGCAGAATACCATAGGTATTGAATTGCCGAATACTAACAGGCAAACGGTTTGGTTGCGTGAGTTATTGGAAGATACGGAGTTTAAGACCAGTAAAAATATTTTGAATGTGGCTCTCGGTAAAGATATCGGCGGACGGCACGTTTACGCTGATTTGTCAAAAATGCCGCACTTGTTGGTGGCCGGTACAACCGGTTCCGGTAAGTCAGTTGGTGTTAATTCCATGATATTATCGCTTTTGTATCGTATGCCACCGGATCAATGCAAGTTTATTATGATTGACCCGAAACAGTTGGAATTTTCAATGTATAACGGTATTCCGCATTTGTTGACGCCGGTTATTACAGATCCGGCTAAAGCGGTGGTCGGTTTGAAATGGGCGGTGCAGGAAATGGAAAGCCGCAATCGTGCAATGGCTTTATTGAATGTTCGCAATATCAGCGGATATAATAAAAAAGTTGCAGAGATGGCCAAATCTGGCAAAGAATTAAAAAAGACCATTCAAACCGGATTTGATAAAGAAACCGGTAAACCGATTTATGAAGAACAGGTCATTGATATATCCCCGATGCCGTATATTGTTATTGTGGTTGATGAAATGGCCGATTTAATGCTGGTGGCAGGTAAAGAAGTTGAAGCAGCAATTCAGCGCTTGGCTCAAATGGCGCGCGCGGCCGGCATCCACTTGATTATGTCAACACAACGGCCGTCAGTTGATGTTATTACCGGTGTTATTAAGGCAAATTTCCCGAGCCGAATTAGTTTTCACGTTACAACTCGTGGCGACAGTATCACCATTTTAGGTGAAAAAGGGGCCGAGCAACTTTTAGGTATGGGAGATATGCTGTATATGCCGTCCGGCTCAAGGCCGGTACGCATTCACGGATGTTTCGTTCCTGATGAAGAAGTAGAAAAAATTGTTGAGTTTATTAAAGAGCAGGGTGAACCTCAGTATGTGACGGAAGTAACAGCCGGTGAATTGAACAGTAAAAATTCCGGTCCTGTTTTTGATAAGGGAGAGTTCGGCGCCGGCGATAGTGAAGAAGATTTGTATCGGCAAGCCGTTGATATTGTGCGCACAGACAAAAAAGCTTCTACCAGTTATATCCAGCGTAAATTGCGTATCGGTTATAATCGTGCCGCTAATTTGATTGAAAGAATGGAACAAGAAGGTGTTATCAGCCGACCGGATCATGTCGGACGACGTGAAGTTCTCGGTGTGGATTAGATTAAAAAAACATTGCAAGTTATCGGTACTTAATTTAAAAATTACAAGAGAGCACTATATTGAAGTTGTGCTTGCAAGATTATTAAGTGATAACAACGGAATGAGTTATGTCTGAAAAAACAAATATCGGGACCATTGCGGCTATTAATGGCGGTGTGATTGAGGTTTGCTTTCCGCAAACGTTGCCGGCCGCATATAATGAGTTAAAAATAGGTTCTTTATCGGCCGAAGTGCAAGGATATGTTGACGAACACACAGTGCGTGCCTTGGTTATGGGACCGACAAACGGTCTGTCGCGTAATATGAAAGTGACGGATACGGGGCATCCGATAGAAGTGCCTGTCGGGAACCAAATTTTGGGCCGAATGTTTAATATGTTTGGTGAACCGATAGATAAAAAATCAGCTATAAAAAATGTGCAATATCAATCTATTCATGCTGAGCCGTTACCGCTTAACAAACGACGGACGACGCCGGAAATTTTTATATCAGGTATTAAAGCTATTGACTTGTTGGCTCCGATGGAACGGGGTGGTAAAGCCGGCTTGTTCGGTGGCGCAGGTGTTGGTAAAACGGTTTTGATTACCGAACTGATTAATAATATGGTTGGTCGTTATGAAGGTGCCAGTATTTTTTGCGGTGTCGGTGAAAGATCGCGAGAAGGAGAACAACTCTATCGCGAAATGAGAGACGCCGGTGTTTTGGATAAAACGGTGATGGTGTTCGGACAAATGAACGAAGCACCCGGTGTGCGTTTTCGGGTACCGCTGACCGGACTTACTATGGCCGAGTATTTTCGCGATAAAGAAAAAAAAGATGTCTTATTCTTGGTGGATAATATCTTTCGTTTTGTGCAAGCCGGTTCGGAAGTTTCTGTTCTTTTAGGGCAAGTTCCGTCACGTGTCGGCTATCAACCATCTCTTGGTACGGATATTGCCGAT
>JAKSUO010000079.1 GCA_024408895.1 Alphaproteobacteria bacterium
ATACGCCACCAAGATACCAACGACAAACGGCAAAAGTACCGAACGCAACATATACAGCATAAGCCCGGTCAAAAACAATGCCGACACAATAACTAAATATCTTTGATTATTAATACTTTGCTTTGTCATAATTTTACCTTATGATGAAATAGTTGCCTGACGCTTCATGACTAAAACCGATTTCCTGCAAGGCAGACCATAAATCATCAATATCTCCGGTATAACGAACGGAAAAATTGACTTTACCGCCACCGAAACTTTTTGTTTCAATGCCTTCAACTTGTTCCAAATCGGCAATGGCCTTGCTTTTGACTAACCAATCTTTCATATTTTGATACCCGTAAACAGCATTCAAACTATTCACCGACACCGTTTGATCCGCGTTTTTTATTGTACGTTCCATATTGGAAATAAACATCACGCTTTTTTCAATTGCCTTATCAAAAATATCCCCCTGCCCGTCATTATAAATAGTAAATGAATCTTCGGTTTTTGTCTTTTCGTTTTTAATTGTGACTTTCAAATCTCCGTTACTCATTGTATCGGCAAAAACAACATACACCTTATCCGATCCGCTTCTTTGCGATATATCGGCATATAAATCCGCCCCCATATACAGGGCATTTTGTGCGCTAAAATCATTTATTTGCCTATAATTATCGGTTAATGTGCGCATTTGCATTGTCCCAAATTTAATCAGCCCTTTGGAGCGCCAACTTTTTAGCCACACGTTATTATCTTCCCACAGCACCGGATACGTTTCGGCGGACGGTTTAAAAACCGGAATAACCACCATTTCCGCACCTTCTGTTTCAATCATTTCGTTTTCAGCCATATAATCTTTCAAAAGTTGCTCATTAATCTGCACTGTCAGATTCGCAATATATTTCGTTCCGCCGGCTTTTTCATCGGCAACACTGACGGCCTCAACAAAATGCAAAATTGCATCATCAGACAATTCACCAAGTTTCTGTACATTTTCTTCGCTTGTTAATTGACCGGCAATTTGCAAAAATGCTTCACGTTGTGCCTGCAACATGGCTTTATCTTTTGCCACAACAGAATTTTCCGCCTCCACATCAACCGGTACGGTAACCTTATATTCCATTTTAGCCCAAGCATTTGCACTGATAAATAATCCGACAAACAGTAAATACCAATATTTCATACGTCCTCACTTTGTGTTATTTTTTTTACGTTATTACAAATCAGTATAAAAATCAAAACTTTTTATAGACTTTTTCTCTTAATCGTTGTTTATTATGTGCAATTATTATCCTAAACAATTTTTGCAAGGACTTAAACAATGATACAAAGTAAATATATTACCAGTTTACTGGAAAAAGCAAAACAAAACATCAAAACCATCGTTTTACCTGAAGGTGAAGACGAGCGTGTTTTAGAAGCGGCGCATATTGCCGCAACCATGAAAGCCGTAAAGCTTGTGATTTTAGGTAATGAAAAGACCATCAAAAATTACTTTTCCTCCAAAAATTGGGATTTAGACGGCATAACGATTATTGAGCCGGAAAAATCTGACAATTTACCGGCATACACAGAATTGCTTTATGAATTGCGCAAAGAAAAAGGCTTAACGCATGAAGAGGCTGAAAAATTGGCACTAAATTACAATTATTTCGGTACGTTGATGATTAAATCCGGCCACGCTGACGGCATGGTATCCGGAGCTAATCACTCCACTGCTGATACGGTTCGTCCGGCACTGCAAATAATTAAATCGGCCAAAAAAGGGCGTAGTGCTTCTTCTTTCTTCATTATGCTGTCAAACGATAAGCCATATATTTTCTCAGACTGTGGTATTATTATTAATCCAACGGATAAGGAATTGGCGGATATTGCTCTTGATGCCGCAGAAACAGCCATTCAATTTGACATTGAGCCGAATGTAGCCATGCTTTCTTTCTCAACCAAGGGTTCCGGCAAGGGTGATGAAGTTGAAAAAATAAGACGCGCCACGCAAATGGCTAAAGAAGCTTTGCTAACTGACGAATATAAAAATTTAGGCATTAAGCTTGACGGTGAACTGCAAGCCGATGCAGCGTTGGATTCGGTTGTTGCCGCCAAAAAAGCACCAGACAGTGAAGTTGCCGGAAAAGCTCGCGTTTTGATTTTCCCGAATTTGGAAGCCGGAAACATCTGCTATAAAATGTTACAACGTTTAGGCGGTTGTGAGGCTTATGGCCCGATTTTGCAAGGCTTAAACGCTCCCGTTAATGATTTATCACGCGGTTGCTTTGCCGAAGATATTGTCGGCGCAATTGCAATAACCTGCTTACAAGCAACAAAAAAATAAGGAATAAAAAATGAAAAAAATACTTGTTATAAATTGCGGTTCTTCCTCTTTAAAGTTCCAATTATATAATGTGGAAGGTGAAGAATATAATGTTATCTCAAAAGGTATTGCCGAACGTATCGGTCAACCGAATTCTGTTATTAAAATTCAATATGGTGACAGCCCGAAACAACCGCACGATGTGAATATGCCGACACATTCCGAAGCAATTCGCGGTGTATTTAATTTATTGTTAAACGGTGCTTTAAAATCTATGGACGAGTTAAGCGCTGTTGGCCATCGTGTTGTTCAAGGCGGTGATATTTTTAAAGAATCTGTTTTGGTAACAGAAAAAGTTATTGAACAAATTGAAAGCCTGTCAGATTTGGCGCCGTTACACAATCCGGCCCACGTTCTCGGTTTAAGAGCGATTCAGGAAGTTTTGCCGAATATTCCGCAAGTTGTTGTTTTTGATACATCTTTCCACCAAACCATGAAACCGGAAGCTTATTTGTATGCTTTGCCGGAAGACCAATATAAACGCAATAAAATTCGTCGTTACGGCTTCCACGGCACATCACACAAATATGTTGCCCAAGAATGTGCCAAACTCATTGGTAAACAAGGAAAAATCATTACCTGTCACTTAGGTAACGGCGCTTCCTTATCAGCAATTGAAAACGGCAAATGTATTGATACATCAATGGGTTTCACTCCGTTGGCAGGAACAATTATGGGAACGCGCTGCGGCGATATTGACCCGTACATTCCGCTGTATATTATGAAAAAAGACGGCCTGTCTATTGACGAAGTCAATGATTTGATGAATAAACAAAGCGGAATGTTTGCTCTGTCCGGATATTCGGATAACCGTGACGTTGAAAACGGCATGTTGGCGGGTGATGAAAAATGCACGCAAGCAACATATTGCTATGTCCATTCTTTGTTAAAAATCATCGGCGGTTACATTGCTGTTTTAGGCGGTGTAGATGCCATTGTATTTACGGCCGGTGTTGGTGAAAACGGTTGGCTGTTACGTCAGGTGTTAATAGAAAAACTGGCTTATTTAGGCATTAAGCTTGATGAAAAGAATAATCGTGTTCGCGGTGAAACGATTATGATTTCAACACCGGATTCCAAAGTTAAGGTATATATCATTCCGACAGATGAAGAATTGATGATTGCTAAAGATACGGTACGAATTGCCAACATTTAATAATTGAAAAGAGCCTGAGAAATCAGGCTCTTTTTTTATATTAATTTTCATAAAAAATTTCACCGTTTTCATCAAACAATTCAAAAACCCAATCTGAAAAATATTTCTGATATTCATTAACAAAAGGCGGAACACCGGCATGTGCAACCGCATCATTAGCCAATTCAACCCGCAACCAATAACTTTCATCCAACTTATAAATACGGAATATATAAACAAAGCCCCCAATCATATTAAACCGAATTTCCCGTGGTTGTGCGAGTTTTGGCAAGGAAGCGAAAAAGTCGTCTTTTTTAACGATTCCCTGATAATCAACAAATGCTGCCGTTTCAACAATTTTATTTACCTTTTCCGCTTCGTTGTTAAAATGTTTCAACTCCTCAGCGGTATAAAGCTTATCCCTCAAAGACACACTCTTCAAATATTGCTGTTGTACACTCAAAAGCGGATAAGGAATCCAAGCCGAAGGTGCGCCGGAAAAATATCCGACACGGCGTATCACATACATATACATACTGCCCTTTTTACGAGACACCGCGTAATCGTTATTATCTGAACCTTTGTTTATAATAATCGCATTTAGCAATTTACCCTCATTATCATAAACTGCTATTTCCGTACCTTCTCCCTCGCCGTCTTTGCTTTCTTCTGCCGACAACAGATTGTTTTCCTTTAAAATATCCGTTGTAACCGGCGTAACCGATACAATAACAGACTTACTTACTATTGCATAAAAAATCCTCAACATATCGGTATTGATGAAATAATCGCCGGCCTCCTTAAAATGCCAAGCGCTATCTTTTCTGTATATGGTTACATTTCCGAACTGCGGTGTTTTAAAAACTATTTTAGCAATGCTCTTAATGTTCTGCCGCGCTGCGGCAAATGTATATGTTCCGCGCAGATTTTGCTCATTGGTTGCTTTTTGGTAAAACAGAACAGATCCAAGCACCACTAACGTCAAGAAAATAAATAGGATAATTAATTTCAGACTTCTTTTACTCATGCAAAAAATCCTCGTATTTTTTTGCGCAAAAAACGCGCTTTAAGAAAAAACAACATCCATAATAAAGTAACGGACAACAACGGAAACAAAAACATACTCAAAAAGATAATAGTGTAAATTGATTGGTCGTAGATTTTTTTCATTGCATATACGGTCTTGTCAAATTTTTTTTCCAACTCAGCCATCTGCAACCCAAGCTCGTCAGTTTGTAAAAGAGTTTGCAATCTATCATTATCTCCGTTGCTTTCAAGCAACAAAACTTGTTGCGTTTCCTTTAATTCTTTACTAACCGCATCATATTCATCGGCATATTTTTCATAAGCTTTCGCATTTATCTGCTGAGCGATATTCATTGGATTTTCCATATTGTTTTGGACCGGCAATTCGGTATATTCTTTAATATTCAGCATTTTTTCTATCAGCAAGCGAATAAAATCTATATTTTTATTCTTCGCAATAACGCTGTACGGATTTTTGCTCACCGATTTTTCGTCTGCCCATAAATAATCTTCTATCAAATCCACATCACCGATAACGGCAACTTGCGCAGGCAATAAGGTTACGGCAATATGTTCTGCCATGTCTGCCACTTTTTTATCACCTTCAAAAGGGTTGTTTGCATAAGCGGAAGTCATTGTCCCGACAAGCAATGCTCCAACATATTTATCCCCATTCGTTAAAAGCGGTTCAACATCAAACATCTGATTACTAATTGCAAAAGGCACAGCGTGTTTAACCTTAACATTACCGTTTTCAATCATAAATTTTTCTGCCGGCTTGGCGTCATCGGTAAATTTATCATCCGGAATAATGCCCCAATGATTAAACAACTTGCTGATGTGGACTTCTTCCAAATTGGTAACTTGTGACTGATTTTCGGTTAACAAATCCCAAAACAGCAATACTTTTCCACCGTTAACAATATATTGATCAACAGCATAAATAAAATGCGCCGGCAGATTTTTTGGATTAATCAAAATCAACATATCCATCAACGGCGAAATTTCATAAGTTTTAGCTGTAACATTAAAGATGTTGAAATCACCTTCCAGATTT
>JAKSUO010000008.1 GCA_024408895.1 Alphaproteobacteria bacterium
ATAAAAACAATGACGAGGGCAGAGTAAAGATTAATCTTAAAGACGGTGATGATGCAAAGACCGATGGAAATAATAATAGCAATGACAATAGCAACGGTGATGTCTCCGGTGCCAATAGGCGTGTTTTGCTGACTATACGAAATGATGGCAGAACATAAACTTAAAAGTTTTTTATAGAATTTGCCTGTTTGTGGGCTAATCATAAAATTCATCGTATTTTATAGGTGCTATTTTGGCAAAATAATCTTTTGCAGGTATAATTTTTGCTTGACACATATAGTTTTCTGCTTAATTTTATATGATATACGAGGGAATGTTATGGAACATAATCACATACATTGCGAATCAGCATATCACCATGAAGTCAGCGAAAAATCGGTTAGGCTGTTACTGGTGTCTTTTTTTATCAATATGTTGCTTTCACTTGCCGAGATTATTGGCGGCATTGTCGCCGGCAGTGTGGCTTTAATCGGCGATGCTTTGCATAATACATCTGATGCTTTTTCTATATTGATAGCCGTTATTGCCTTTAAAATAGGATGTAAAAAGTCCTCTAAAAAATATACATACGGTTTTAAGCGCGCGGAAATTATCGGCGGTTTTGTGAATTTGATTTTGCTTTTTATATCCGGCTGTTTTTTGCTGATTGAGGGGATTGGGCGCTTAATCAAACCGCAGGAAATTGACGGAATGATTATTATTTGGATTTCCGTTCTGGCGTTGCTGATTGATATTGCAACCGCCAAAATTTCACATCATGATGCACATCATAATAGCAATATGAAAATGGTTTTTATACATAATTTGGCTGACGCGTTTGGCTCAATCGGGGTGATTATTTCGGGCTTATGTGTCGTTTATTGCGGAATTTATCGGATTGACGGAGCGATAGCGTTGCTTATTGCCGGTTATATGATTTTTCAGGCCGCGGTGTCTTTCCCGAAAATCGTGAATATTCTGATGAATGCCGTGCCGGAACATATTGATATTGCGGAAATTAAACGTGCCGTGTTGCAAATTGACGGTGTGGCGGATATTCATCATATTCATGTTTGGAGCATCAATGAACACGATGTGGCAATGGAATGTCATATTCAGACTTGTGATATGAATATTGCACCGCAGGTCTGTGCGCTATTGAGTGAAAAATTTGCGATTACGCATAGTAATATCCAGATTGAAAAAATAAATTGCGGTGACGAATGTAGTTTATAAAGGCAATTCTAATCACGGTTGACATCTCAAAAATAATATATATTATGTGTGTTAAATAAAATGTGAAATACGAGGATTTTTTATTATGAAAAAAATTGAAAATGTAAAAGAATTTGTTGAAAAAATAGATGCAACTAAAAAAGTAAATCCGAAAGATTTATCGTCTGATCAAGATTTGACAATTGCCATTATGAACTTGATTTCTATTGAAGAACATCTGATATTTTCCGGCGCAAAAACAGGAAAAACAGCATTTTATGATCTGATTGAGGAAGTTCGTAATTTGCGTAAAGAATTGATGCTGAAAGTTATTCCGGCTTATGAAGGAGAAGTATGGTGCATTTCAAAGCATTTGTTGGCATCTGCAATGCGTTTGATGGAAGTTGGCACTAAACAACAAAGCCTGAAACATCCGGAAGCAGCATACAAATTGTTTAATCAGGCTTATGATTTATATTGCCTGTTTTGGGGCTTGAATATGAATATGCTTGATATAAAAGATGTTAAGTGGATTGAAGATAAGCAGGAAGATATCAAAAAATTATCTGCCAAACTGGAAGAAGTTGAACCGAAAGTGAAAGATGAAAATATCTTGGCACCGGAAACACAAGCCGAACCGAAAGGCGCGCTTTCTAAAATGAAAGCTTTTGTGCGCAAAGCGGTTGATTGCTGCATTGAATAGAATTTTTGTGAATCTGTATATAAAAAAATCTCCGTTTAATCGGAGATTTTTTTTGTTTGATGTGTCGGTTGCAATTATTCAATAACCAATATTAAATTATCGCGTACACCCGTTACTTTGGCGGTATCTCCTTTTTTGAGATTTTTTTCGCTGTATGCCAACCAATAGGTATCACCGATTTTAACCTTAGTATTGTTGTCTTCGGTATCTTGTGTAACCGTTACAGTCATACCGACATATTGTTCGGCGGAATTATTTAAATTGCGATATTCGCGCGGCGTTTGAGTTTTTTGCATAATAACACGATATGTGTACCAACCGATTAAAGCAAATACGGCTGAAATCAGAGCAAAGTAAATCAGTTGCGTTGTAACAGCCATTTCGGTAAAGCACATAATAATGCTCATAGCAAAGCCGGCAAAACCGAACCAAATTAAATAAACGCCCGGCACAACCAATTCAAGCGCCGACAATACCAAACCGACAATCAGCCAGTTTGTGGCAAATGAATAGAACATTATTTATTCTCCTTAGGTGTTTTGTTAGGATTTTTTTTCAAGCTGTCTTTGACTAACTCGGAAATGCCGGCAACCGTTCCCATAACTTGCGTGGCATCAACCGGCAACATTAAGAGCTTTTCGTTCGGCGAAGTTACAATACCTTGCAAGGCTTCAATATATTTTTGTCCCAAAAAATAGGTAAGGGCATTAGGGTTACCGTTGGCAATGGCTTCGGAAACCAGCTTAGTTGCGGTGGCTTCGGCTTCGGCAGAGCGTTCTCGTGCTTCGGCTTCGCGGAAAGCAGCTTCTTTTTTACCTTCAGCCTCTAAAATAGCCGACTGCTTTTGACCTTCGGCTTGTAAAATTTCTGCCTGACGCAAACCTTCGGCTTCCAAAATGTTGGCACGTTTGTCACGTTCGGCTTTCATTTGGCGCGCCATGGAATCAATCAAATCGCTCGGCGGTGTAATATCTTTAATTTCAACACGCGTAACTTTAACACCCCATGGAACCGTTGCCACGTCAACTACATCCAAAAGCTTTTGGTTAATTACGTTACGTTGTGAAAGCAACTCATCAATTTCCATGCTACCGATAACTGTACGAATGTTAGTCATAACCAAATTCATAATGGCATAGTCAAGATTTTCTACCTGATAAGCGGCTTTAACCGCATCTTGAATTTGGTAAAACAGCACGCCGTTGACTTTGACCATGGCATTATCTTTGGTGATTACTTCTTGTGAAGAAACTTGTAAAACTTGTTCCTTGCGGTTGAGTTTTGCGCCGATACGCTCAAAAATCGGTACCAAAATGTGAAATCCCGGTGTTAATAAGCGAGTATATTTTCCAAAATTTTCTACCGTATATTCGTATCCCTGACGGACAATCACGGCCGAATTGAGTAAAATAACCACTACCAATACAAGCAGGGCAACAGCAACAGCTTCCATATTTTTATCCTTTCATAATCAGTTTGTAAAAGACGATATAATTTCAAGTCGTCATTTTAGATGTTTCTTTCGCAAATAATATACTCTTATTTTGCAAAGAAGCAATAAAAAAAACTAAAACGAAACATAGAGCGCAATGGTATGAGTTATGGTTGTTTAACAACCATAGCAGCCAAAGTTGTTTTTATTATCTCGTGCATTAATACTTGATTTTTTTACTATACATTTTTTATTTATATGCTATAAATCAGGCTTAGTCTTGATGTGTTAATGAAAGCTAAGATTATGGATATACGCAAGGTCTTTAATTGTTTTCTGATTTTTAATTTTGTTTTGTGGTGTGTTGTGCCGTTATGGCGCTTGAGCCTGCCGATGGACACGCAAGAGGCACTTGTTTGGGGCAAATATTGCTTGTGGGGAACCACTAAACATCCGCCCTTTTCCGGTTGGGTTGCTTATCCTTTTTATCTTTTAACCGGACAGATTGATAAAGCGGTATATATTTTGAGTCCGTTGTGTGTGTTGCTTGGTGTTTGGGCAATATATAAACTGGCACGCTGTTTTTTAAGCGAAAATCAAGCTATTATGGCGGCACTGTTGCAATTTGGAATTATATATTACGATTTTTCGGCAGTGGAATTTAATGTCAATGTGATTTCCGTGGCTCTTTGGCCGTTGTGTGCTTTATTTTTTTGGCGTGCATATAATAATGATAAATTGCAAGATTGGTTATTGTTTGGAATTTTTGCCGCGCTGAATTTGCTGAATAAATATGTTAGCGGTGTTTTACTGGTGTCGTTGATAATTTTTATTGTTACCGATAAAAGTGTTTTAAAATTGCTCAAAAATCCGAAAGTATATGCGGCGGCGGCAGTCGGAGTGCTGATTGTGTTGCCGCATCTGATTTGGCTTGGGCAAAACGATTTTGAAATGCTGAATTATATTGCTTCACGCAATCATGCCGGTAAAATAACGTCTTTTGGGCGACACATTGTTTATCCGCTGAAATTTATCGGTGCGCAAATTTTGTTTGCGGCGGCAACATTTTTGATATACGGCAGTTTTTATGCGGGCAGTGAAAAGGGCGTTGCGGTAAAAAATAAAACACATAGATTGTTTATTGGGATAACGGCAGTGGCTCCGGTAGCGATTTTTGCATTGATTGGCGCGGTGCAGGGAACGCCTTTGAAAAGTATGTGGGGCTTCCCGTGCCTGTTTATGACGGGAACTGCGTTGTTTTATTTTTTCCCGATGCTGTGGAATGAACATAAAGAAAAAATGTTTGTAACGGTAATAGCGAGTGTTTCATTGTTGTTTGCAGTGGCGTATATTGCTCAATGCGTATTGACAACAAGCGTTCGGTTTCGGACACCGGTTAAAAAAGTGGCAGCTGAGTTGGTGCAAAAATATGAACAGACAAAAAATAAAACATTGAATTACGTTGGTGGAAATGTGTGGTATGCAAATATGGTGGCTCTATATGCCGGTAAAGAAATTAAACCTATGATTTGGCTCAGCCCGAAAAATAATCCGTGGTTTGACGCAGCTGATTTTGAGCAAGACGGAGCATTAGTGGTGGCGGAAAATTCCGATGAATATGCAGCCTATCGCAGGCAATATCGGCAAAAAATCGGTGAACCGCATATTATTCGGCTTGAATTAAAAAATTATTTTGGTAAAACTAAAGTCAAAGAGGTGTTTTACGGTTTTTACGAGCCCAAGGAGGATGAAAATGCCGAATAAATTGATAAGTATTGTCGTTTCCGCGTATAATGAGCAAGATAATGTCGGCGAGTTGTATAGGCAACTGCAAAAAAATCTGACAGATGTTGCCGGCGTGAACTATGAAATTATTTTTGTGGATGACGGAAGCTCGGACAACACATTGGCAAATTGCAAAAAACTGCAAAAGAAAGATAAGCGCGTTAAAATTGTGCAGTTGCAACGTAACTTTGGGCATGAAATTGCCATGACTGCCGGTATGGATTACGCCAAAGGCAACGCCGTGATTTTTATGGATGCCGATTTGCAGCATCCGCCGGCTTATGTGCCGCAAATGATTAAACTGTGGCAGGAAGGTAATGAAATTGTGTTGACCAAACGCGTGGATAACAAAGAAACGTCAAAATTATATAAGTGGTGCGCCAAGATTTTTTATTATGTTTTGAACGTATTGTCAGATACAAAAGTGATGGAAAGCGCACCGGATTTTCGGTTGATTGATCGCAAATATGTTGATTTTTTGAAGGGCTTTAACGAACAAGACAGACTTTTTCGCGGGCTTTTAAGTTGGATTATGCCGCATGATAAAGTGGCAATTATTGATTTTACGGCGCCGGAACGTTTTAGCGGGACATCTAAATACAACTTCGTTAAATCATTAAAGTTAGCCATGAACAGTATTTTGCAATTTTCCGTGTTGCCGTTGCGTTTGGCAACTGTTATCGGTCTATTTGGGGCGGCTTTAGCGTTGCTGATGGGGGCTTATTTTTTTTTTTTACACCGGGATACGCTACAATAATGGTTACTGTGGTGTTTTTGGGAGCGGTACAGCTTATTTGTTTAGGGATTATCGGCGAATATATCGGCAAAATTCATATGGAAGTAAAAAAACGTCCGCTTTATATGGCCGATTACATAGAAAATAAGGATAAGCGGAATGCTTGAAAAAATTTTTAATGCAGATGATTTCGGAATCAGTAAAGGCGTAAATGCCGCCATTGTGAAAGCACATAAAGAAGGAATTTTAAACAGTACCAGTTTGATGATTAATCAAAAATACGCAGCCGAAGCGGTTGAAGCTGCTAAAAAAATGCCGGCTTTGCGTATTGGTTTGCATCTTAATTTGACTAATGAATATCCGGCGGCAGAGGCAAATAAAATTCCGCTGTTGGTTGGCTCGGACGGCAAGTTGAAAAACGGATTTGTAAAGTTGTTGTGGCTGTCAATCATTAAGTCACAAGAGTTGCAAAAGCAAGTTGAAATTGAAATTCGGGCGCAAATTGAAAAATATCTGCAAACCGGATTAGAGTTAAAACATATTGACGGACATCGGCATGTGCATTTGATTCCGGTGATTTTTCGTGTGGTGCGGGACATGGCGGCGCAGTACAACATACCCCGTATTCGCGTAATGAATGAAAATATTTTTTATACACTGAAATACAATCGGCAAAACATTAAAAAATTAGGCTTGCCTCATTTTCTGGATGGCAGTTTGATTAAATATGCGTTGTTGCGTTTTTTGAGTTGGGTGAATAATTATCATACAGATGTGTATTTTTACACAATGCTGTGGACTTGTAAAATTTCACGCGATTTATTTGATAATGTTAAAATTCCGCATGGGTATAGAGCGGTGGAAGTTATGATTCATCCGGGGATGCCGGAAATTGATCAAAAAACGCCGGAAGATGTGTGGGATGAAAATATTTTGTCGCCGTATCGCGCGACAGAGTTGCAAACTCTTTTGGATAAGAACGTGCTGAACGGGATAAACGTTGAGGAGCAGAAAAATGATTAAGTTGATTATCAAACTGTATAAATGGACGGAGAATCTTTGGTTTCCGCTGCCGGAAAAATTGCGTTATTTGCTGGTCGGCGGTTTTAATACGGTTTTCGCTTATTCTCTTTTGAACTTGTTAGACTGGGGTTTTGGTAAAGTTAATGTAGTCGCAGGGTGGAAACTGTCACCGGAAATGATTGCAAATGCGGCGTTGATTATTCAGTATCTGCTGACCATAAATATTTCGGTATTTACAATGCGCTACTATGTTTTTCAAAGTCATGGAAATTGGAAAAAAGAATTTGCTAAAGCGTGGTCGGTTTATGTGCTTATCTATATGATTAATGCGCCGGTTATGACACTTTTGATGGTTGTTTTCGGCTTAAAAACGTGGTCGGCACAAGCAATTTATTTGGTGTTTTCAACAATTATCACGTTTGTTTTACATAAATATTACTCTTTTCGCAAAAAATAGTGCTTGACACCGGCAATTTTATGCTTTATATACGCAAGCAATGAATGCAATTTTGCTGTGTTCATGGCTGTCCAAGACCGTAGGTGGCAGACTTTGTTAAAATAAGTTGGTCTTAATTTCCTACGCAGACGGAGTGAACTTGATTTGATTTATTTAATTTAATCTTTTCTCCTCGGACAGATTTGGGTTCCATATAGCGCATCGGCGCTGTGTGGGTTTTGGTAACACTTCTTGCTTTTGGCAAGAAAAATTCGTATGGAGACAATAAGTGAACCGCGAAGAAAAAGCAGAATTACTGAGCTTGTTAAACGATGTATTTTCTAAAGCAGGTTCTGTCGTTTTGGCCGAATATAAAGGCTTAACAGTGGCAGAAGCTAATGAGCTGAGAAATAAAATTCGTGAAGCCGGTGCTTCTATAAGAGTTACTAAAAACCGTATTGCTCGTCTTGCTGTGAAAGGCACAAACTATGAAAATTTAGCAGATATGTTAAAAGGACCGATTATTATGGCTTTTGCCGATGATCCGATTTCTGCTTGCAAAGCTTGTGTTGAATACGCAAAAGAAAACGAAAAACTGGTTATTGTTGGCGGTGCTTTGACTGATAAAGCTTTAAGTATTGCTGAAATTAAACAGTTAGCTTCTATTCCGTCTATGGATGAGTTGCGTGCGAAGATTATTGGTCTGTTGCAGGCTCCTGCTTCCAAAGTTGCTCGTGTTTGCAAAGCATACAGCGAGAAAGAAGCCGCTTAAATTATTTTGTTTGAAAAACAAAATAGAAGTGATGAATATTTTGAACAAACGGTTTTTAATTAGAGTTTAATTTTTTATTGGAGAAAAAAAATGGCAGATTTAGCCAAGTTAGTAGATGAATTATCAGCTTTGACCGTTATGGAAGCAGCTGATTTAGCAAAAATGTTAGAAGAAAAGTGGGGCGTTTCCGCTGCTGCTGCCGTTGCTGTTGCCGGTGCAGGTGCTGCTGCCGCTTCTGCTGATGAAGAAAAAACGGAATTTGATGTAGTATTGGCTGAAGCCGGTGCTAACAAAATTAACGTTATTAAAGAAGTTCGTGCAATTACCGGTTTGGGCTTGAAAGAAGCTAAGGATTTGGTAGAAGGCGCACCGAAGACAATTAAAGAAGGCGTTGCTAAAGATGAAGCCGAAGCTTTGAAGGCTAAGTTGGAAGAAGCTGGCGCTAAAGTTGAATTGAAGTAATTTGATTTAAGCTTATAAAAAATCCTCGCTACTGTTTGGCGGGGATTTTTTTATTATAATAAGAAAACCCCGCATTGGGCGCGGGGTATCTTTTTTTGTGCTTGCAAACAGGCTAATCTAAAATCATATATTCAATCTTGTCTTTATAAGGACGAATAATTTGGATTTTATTGCCATAAATGTTAATAACCTTTTGCGTTTCCGGATATGTGAAACGTTGTGCCGTTCCGCCATTTTCATCTGATATATACAAGAAAGATATTTTCTTGTCTTGTAAACCGTCATATTTTAATTCGAAATTGAATTTAGGTTTGCTGAATACGGTCTTGATGCCGGAGGTCGGTTCCGCGCGCGCCGTCTTTGGTTTGACATTGGTAATGGCCTCGGATATAATCAGCTCTTTTTTATAAATGCGGCAAATCATATGCACAAAACGACCGGTTTCATCAATCATTATAATACGGCCATCCTCTTTCGGGTCAAACAGCAGATAGTAAAGACCTTCAATTTTAACCTCGCCGATAGGAGCAAACGTGTCTTGCGCACTTATGTTAAGCTCACCGCCGGCATTGTAAAAACTGATATCTGTTTCCGGGCTGTATAGTTGGCCGTGGTCTTTGGAGGTGACTACAAAAGTTTCCGAATCTAACATACGTTGTCCGAGATTGGCAGATACAACAACATTATGCTTGTATTCACGCGTTGCAACCTCGTGGCTTTGGCTGTTATCATCATTATATTTCGTATCGCCGCCATTATAAAAATTAATCGGATACGATTTAAAGAAACGGACATTATTGAGCCAATAGTTTTCATTGTCGCGTTCTATAAGCGTATGCGCCTTTTTCTTAAATTTTTCCCAGTTCGCAGATATGTAACCATTGTCGTAAGAAGGTTCGGCCTCATATTCTGCAGGATATTCGGCCCAATGACTTTTGCTCTCGTATGCAATACAAATAAAAGCAAAAGATAATAAGAAAATCATAGTTTTTTTCATGTGACACTCTTTTGTAAAAGTATATATACTATGCGCAGTATAAAACGCAGTTGGTAAAAAAAGTTATAACAAAATAAAAAAATATGCTATAAACACTATATTAATTTTTATGCACTTAATATATATCAAAACAAAAGAAAGGAAAACGAAATGAGTGCTAATGCCGGAAGTTGTTTGGTGGTTAAGTTTTCACCTTGTTCTGAAATAAATCCGCAACTGCAGGAATTTGCCGATGATTTTTTTGAAGTGGTTGCCGTTGACTATACAGATGACGGAGAAGAACAACTTGTCGGTTATATGCGGCAAAATGCCAAAGAAGATGCCATGCTTAAAGCTGCGCACAAAGCAGGCGTTTCTTTGCCGACATATGAAATTGCGCTGCTTCAAAGTGATGATTGGTTGGCAGACAATGTAATAGAATTTGCGCCGGTTGAAGTGAATGAATTTTTGGTTTATGGGATTCATGAAAAAAATATTGATATCAAAGACAAAATCGGAATTAAAGTTTATGCCGCAACGGCTTTCGGTTCGGAACACCAAACAACGAAATGTTGTTTGCAAGGGCTGAGTGATATTCATAAGCTGATAAATAATGTGCCTCAAGTTTTAGATGTTGGGACAGGGTCGGGGATTTTATCGTTGGCAGCGGCAAAATTGTGGCCAAATGCAAAAATTGTGGCGGTGGATATTGATGAAGAATCAGTGGCGGTGGCTAAGCAAAATGCCATTAATAACAATGTGAAAAATCAAATTATGGTGGCATACAGCGATGGTTATCAGTCGGAAATTGTTAAAGATAATGCCCCGTATAATGTTATTTTAGCCAATATTTTGGCGCGACCGCTGATTGCTATGGCCGGTGATATGGCACTGAACTTGAAAAAAGGCGGTTATGCGGTTATTTCCGGTTTCATTGATGATCAGACTGATTGGGTTGTTGAGGCGCATGAAAAATTTGGGTTGCGCTTGATAAAGTTGTATGAAGCTGATAATTGGCGTGCTGCTTTGTTGCAAAAGGATTAGAAATATGATGATAGAAAATATCAGAAAAAAAATGATAAGTCACGGCCTTGATGCCTATGTGGTCAGTCATGGAAATCAGTTTATCGGACAGGATATTTTACCGCAAGAGAATAAAATACAAAGTATGTGCGGTTTCACCGGTTCCGCGGGAATTTCGGTTATAACTAAAGACAAGGCATTTCTTTTGGTGGACGGACGTTATGAATTACAAGCGCGGCAACAAACTGAGGCAAATCAGATTACAGTTGTTGATCAAATGCCGCGTTTCAAACAAGTGTGCGATTTGTTGAAAGAACTTAGAGTGTTAAACATAGGATATGACGCGTGGTGTCATTCCGCGGCCGAGATGGAATTTTTAAAACGCAAATACCGTGATATGAATTTTTATGATGTCGGTGATTGGATAACCGCAGAAAATACACAAAAAATTTGTGTGAAAGAACGTGATATTTGTTATGCCGGTAAGAATAGAGGCGATAAGCTGAAAATTATAACGGATATGCTGAAAGAAAAACACGGCGATTATTATTTATTTACATCATCGGACAGTGTGTCTTGGCTTTTGAACGTATATGCCGATGACTTGCCGTATTCGCCGATTGTGCGCGCTTACGCTTTGGTTTCAAAAGAAGGTGAAGTGACTTTAGTGGCCGATAATTTACAAACGGAGTTGGCGGTACAATCATGGCAAGAATTCGGGCGGTTTATGCAAGAACAGCAAAATATCACAATTTTTTACGATGCGCATACAATGCCGGAAAAAGTTTTATCTTTGGCAAACGAAACAATCAAACTTTATAAAAGCGCAGATATATGTCAGGAGCTTAAGTCGGTTAAAAATGACACTGAACTGCAGGGCATGATTAATTGTCATGAGCGAGACGGGGTTGCGTTGGTGAAATTATTGGCTTGGCTTGAAAATCATTGGCAAGGACTATCGGAGTTGGATGTTGTTGCAAAATTGCATGAATTGCGTGCTGAACAGCCTTTATTTTACTCTGATAGCTTTGCAACGATTGCGGCATCGGCTAAAAATGGCGCAGAGGTGCATTATCAGCCGACCGTGGATACAAATAAACCATTGGTGACAGGTAGTTTATTTCTTTTAGATAGTGGAGGTCAGTATTTTGACGGTACAACCGATGTAACCAGAACAATCGCTATCGGAACGCCGTCACAAGAAATGATTTATGATTTTACAGTGGTCTTGAAGGCGCATATTGCTTTGGCTCAGGCTCGTTTTCCGGTTGGTACGTCCGGTATGAAGCTTGATGCTGTTGCGCGCGTTGAGATGTGGAAAAAATGTTTGGATTATAAGCATGGTACCGGACACGGGGTGGCTTGCTTCGGTAATGTTCACGAAGGACCAATCAGCATTTCCGTTACCGGTTCGGAATATGGTTTGCAGGCAGGTATGGTGCTTTCTGACGAGCCGGGGGTTTATAAAGAAAATAAATATGGCATTAGAACGGAAAATTTGCAATATACGGCCGAAGTTAATGATTGTCCGGAGTTTTTGGAGTTTAGATATCTGACGAAAGTGCCTATTGATAAACGTCTGATTGATAAATATTTGCTGACAGAGGGAGAACGGGAGTGGCTGAATTCCTATCATCAAGATGTGTACGACACGCTAACTCCTTATCTGAACAGTGATGAAAAAAAATGGTTGAAAGACGCCTGTTCTCCTCTCTGACGTGGCTAAAAAACATTTCGGCTAAATAAAAAGATTACGGGATAAATAACTTTATATTAAAAGTGAAAATGTTATCTAATTATTTACTAATTATCCGTTATACTTTCCATTAATAGTGTAATTTGGGTAATTGTACAATGACGCAAAAAATAAACTACATTTCCAGAATCAAAGATACTTTTGACTTTGTAATCAGTGGTATCAATGGCGTCTTTATGCACGGCAATCGCGCAGACAGTGACGTTGTTGATACTTTGATTAAAATGTATCAAAGCGGAAAAAAAATTGCATTAGCATCTAATTCGGGCATGCGTGTACAGAATATGTATTACGCTTTAAAACAAAATGATGTGCCGATGAATATTTTTTGCGGCCTGATTACAGCAGGCGAAATTGCTCATTATTATTTAAAAACACATCCACAGATTGGTCAAACATATTACAGTTTATCCGGCTGTTCTTCATTTGCTGCCGATGGTCTGCGTTTTAGACAGGTGGACAGTATTGTAATTGCTGATTTTATTGTGGCTGAAACTTCCGCCGATGGTGTGGATGAAAATGATTTGTTACCGATTTTGGAACAAAGCTTGCATTTGCATTTGCCAATGCTGTGTGTTGGTAACAATACGTCGGTAATGACTGAAAATGGTGTGTCATTAAGCGTTGGTGCGTGTGCAGAACGATATGCCATGATGGGTGGAAAAATTATTTCTTTTGGAAAACCGAATGTGCGCATTGCTTCCTATTTGACCGAAAATATGCCGAATTTTGAAAAGAAACGCTGTTTGGTAATCGGTGATTGTATGGCAACCGATATGCGTATGGGTAACGCATATGGTGCGCAAAATCTTTTATTGACGAGCGGGGTGCATCAATTAAACGGAGATGTGGAACGTCAAATAAATGATTTGTCCGGGAGTTATGGTTTAAATGTTGATTATTATATGGAAAAATTGCAATGGTAAGAGAGCATATGCAAAAAATTATGTTTTTGGTGCTCGGCTTTGTCGCAATTGCCTGTGTGTTAAAGTATAATATTGTGGAAACTTCTGGATTGCGTTTTGAAAAAATTATCAATAAAAAACGCCCTCTATACAAAAAAGAAGTTTCGGCACAGGAAGTTGCTGATTTGTTGCAATTATGGCCGAAGTTTAGGCAAGCTGATTTTTCAAAAGATGTCGGGTTATCTTATTCGACAGAACCTGTATATATGACTTTGTCTTGGCAGATGAAAAAGTGGTTTATTTATAATTTATGGGATGCTAATCGCTTTTTTTATGTCCAGCAAAGAGTTGTGTCTATATTGCGGTATTTGGAAGTTGAACGCAGTGCAAATGCGGTTATCAACCAATTAAAACATCGCAGAGACAGATTGGGTGATGATCTATTGCTAAGACGTCAACACAAACAGCTGACCAAAAACAATTTTACTAAAGATGAACTTAATGCCGTTAAAGAATATGAAAAAGAATTAAGGCAAATGTTCCAAGAAAATCCGGCCTAAGACGTTTCAATTATAAATGTAGATAAAATTTTTATTCAATTATTAAGAAATTTATAACTTTATCTTTGTAATAATTGAAAATAGGTGAAAAATGAAAATTAAAGATGTTAAAGATACAATAATTAATGCTGATTGCATTGACACAATGAATGCACTGGAAGAAAATTCAGTGGATGTTATTTTTGCCGATCCTCCGTATAATATGCAACTCGGTGATACTTTGTTGCGGCCTGATAATACGGTTGTTAACGGAGTTGATGAAGAGTGGGATAGTTTTGAGAGTTTGGCGGCGTATGATGAATATACCAAACAATGGTTGAATGCAGCTAAACGGGTTTTAAAAGATAACGGAAGTTTATGGGTTATTGGCTCGTATCATAATATTTTCCGCGTTGGTTATATATTGCAAAATCTCGGTTTTTGGATTTTAAATGACATTATATGGAGCAAAACAAATCCAATGCCTAATTTTAAGGGAACACGCTTTACCAATGCGCATGAAACTATGATTTGGGCTGTTAAAAATCCTAAGGCAAAATATACGTTTAATTATGAAGCAATGAAGGCCTTGAATGATGAAACTCAAATGCGCAGTATTTGGGAATTGCCGATTTGCACGGGCAAAGAACGTCTGAAAAATGATGAAGGCGAAAAATTGCATCCGACACAAAAACCGGAAGCATTGTTGTATCGTGTTTTATTGGCTTCTACCAAACCGGGTGACGTTGTTTTAGATCCGTTTTTCGGGACCGGCACAACCGGCGCAATTGCAAAAAAACTCGGACGTCATTTTATCGGCATTGAGCGTGATAAATCTTATGTGGCCGGAGCTAAGAAGCGTATTGAACAAGTTTTACCGATTACCGATGAAGCTGTTGAATTTACCTGCAAGAAAAAAATGCCACGCGTGCCGTTCGGCGCTGTTTTGGAACGCGGTATGTTGCAGCCGGGAGATGTGTTGACTGACGCTTGCGGTAAACATTCGGCGGTTATTCGCTCTGACGGCTCGGTTAAAAGTGTGCGTGCCGAGGGCTCAATTCATCAGGTTGGGGCCGCCGAACAAAATGCGGCAGCTTGCAATGGGTGGGAATATTGGTATTACAAACGTGGCAAAGATTTAGTGTCTATTAATGAGTTGCGGCAACAAATCAGAACAGAACTATACGGAGCAGAATAAAAGTGCGGCGAGGGGCGGGTAATAATCATTACAAACGTAGAAATGAAAATGCACCTGTATCGGCGGCGCAGAATCAAACTAACGGTTATTATGCTGCAATAGATTTAGGGACAAATTCATGCCGTTTGGTGATTGCCCAACCGACCCCGAGTTCGTTTCATGTTGTTGAAACTTTTTCCAAGATAACGCGTCTGGGCGAAGGAATTATTAACGGTAATATGCTGTCAAAAGCCGCTATACGGCGGACAATTGCCGCGTTGAAAGTTTGTCGCGGCATTATAGAAGAATATAATCCGATTGCGCGAATGCGTTTTGTGGCAACGGCAGCTTGCCGTCGTGCTTTGAATTATAAAGAATTTGAGCAAGCGGTTGCCAGAGAAACCGGTTTGTCAATGGAAGTTATATCATCTAAAGAAGAAGCCCGCTTGGCTGTTGTCGGCTGTATGCCTTTATTGAATCGTATGTTGAAAAGGACGCTGGTTTTTGATATTGGCGGCGGTTCAACAGAAATTTCGCTTGCGCGTATTACCGAAACCGGAAAGACGTTTATTGAGGGATTTGTGTCCATACCATACGGTGTTGTAACAATTTCAGAGGCGTTTCCGGGTAAAGATATGACAACACTGGCTTATGATACTATTGTGGAACGCACCCAAAAAATCTTACAAGAGTTTGATGAAAAACATCATATACGCGAAGGTATTGAAAATCAGGAAATCCAAATTATCGGTACATCCGGAACGGTAACGGTTTTAGGCGTTGTTCACTTAAATTTGCCACGATACAATCGTGCGGCAGTTGATGGTTTGGCAATGTCAGGCGAAGAAGTTGAAAGAGTTATTACGCGTATTAAAAATATGGGACACGAAGGACGTTGTCGGCATTCGTGTATCGGTAAACAAAAGGCAGATTTAACCATAGCCGGTTGCACAATTATAGAAGCATTGTGTTCGTTTTGGCCGATTACTGAAATGACTATTGCTGATCGGGGTATTCGTGAGGGTATTTTGTTGGATATGATGCACCATCAAAAAAATAATTATTTCCGCAAAGACGGCAGATATCGTCGTTTGTTCAGAAAAGGATACAGAAATGGCGACAGGAAATCTGGCGGCGATTGATATGG
>JAKSUO010000080.1 GCA_024408895.1 Alphaproteobacteria bacterium
AAGTTGTAGTTGAATCCACACCGTTCGGCAAACTGGAATCCATAACCACCAATATTGAGGTCACAAAATGAGAAAAGCAGAATTACTCCTACCGGCAGGGTCTCTTATTAAACTGAAAACCGCTGTTTTGTATGGTGCCGATGCCGTATATGCCGGCACACCGGATATGAGTTTGCGCACACAATCAAAATTCACGCTTGATGACTTAAAAGAAGGCATAGATTTTGTGCATCAACGCGGTAAAAAAATATATTTGACGCTCAATTTATATATTCACAACGAAGAAGCCGAAAAATTGCCGCAATTTGTTGAAACTTTGCGCCAACTGCAACCGGATGGTGTTTTGGTTGCCGATCCGGGAGTTTTTTATTATCTGCAGGAAAACGCGCCTGAATTAAAACGTTTTGTTTCCACCCAAGCCAACATTTGTTCGTGGCAAACAGTTAAATTTTGGAAATCAATGGGTGCAAGCCTGTGTGTTTTAGGACGTGAAGTTACATTCACCGAAATGGAAGAAATTCGTCAGCGCTGTCCGGAAATTTTGCTTGAATGTTTTATACACGGCGCAATGTGTATGTCTTATTCCGGTCGGTGTCTGATTTCCAACTTTATGGCCGATAGAAGCGCAAACCGCGGAAAATGCGCGCACTGTTGCCGTTGGCATTACAAAATACACTTACGTTTGAAAGACGGCTCGGTCAAAGAAATGGAAATCAATTCTGACAATGCCAAAGCTTTTGAGTTTTTGCTGGAAGAAGACTTCCGCCCCGGAGAATATTACGAAATTGTTGAAGACAACCATGGCGGCTATTTACTAAATTCAAAAGATATGTGCCTTATGCCTCGCTTAAATGATATTTTGAGGATTGGTATGGATTCGCTTAAAGTTGAAGGGCGAAACAAAACCGAATATTATGCCGGCACCGTGGCACGCGCCTATCGTCAGGCAATTGATGACTACTACAAAAATCCGAACGAATGGGATTATAAAAAATATATGGATGATTTGTATGCTTTGCAAAATCGCGGTTACTGTCTCGGTTTTCATGACGGCAAACTGACGAATATCAGCCAAAATTATGAATATACCCGAACTCTCGGAGAATGGCTGTTTGCCGGTTCAGTTACCGAATGGCAAGGTGATGATGCTATCTTTGAAATCCGCAACTACATTAACTCCGGCGAATTTATAGAGTTTCTAATTCCAAACACAATGGAAAATCTACGTTTGACACTGACGGAATTTGAAGATGCAATAAGCGGTGAAATAACACCGCGGGTTTCTGCCGGCGAAAATAAAAAAATCCGCATTCGCCCGCAAGCATGGAACAAACCGATTGCCGAAATCAAAAAATTATTGCCACAATACACTATTGCCCGCAAATTGCAGGGACTTAAAGGCGAAAATGCCGAAATGTATGCTCGCAAACGTGCTGAATTTGATAATCTTATTGCCGGATGTCCGTATGAGGAATAAAGACGATGCCTAAAGTTATTGTTATTGCCGGTCCGACAGCCTCTGGAAAATCAGCTTTGGCAATAGATGTGGCGCGCATATTAAACAGTGCGGTTTTAAATTGTGATTCCATGCAAATTTATAAAAACATTCCGATTATATCCGCTGCCCCCAGTTATGAAGATAAAAAGCTCATAGAACACAAACTGTATGAAATATATGAATGTTCAAAGCGCGGCAACGTTGTAGAATGGCTTAATCTATGTGTTGCGGAAATTCAAAAGCTGTGGGCTGACAACAAAATACCGGTGGTTGTCGGCGGTACAGGCATGTATATTGATGCCTTGATTAACGGCATAACACCGATTCCGGAAATTCCGACAGACATCCGAACGGAAATACAACAACGTTTAGAGTGCTGCGGATTGGAATTTTTATACAACTTTGTTCGGCAAAACGACGCAACGATTGCGCAAAAACTTAGCCCCAATGATAAAACACGCATTGTACGAGCAGCTGAAATTTTGCTATACACCGGCAAAAAAGTTTCCGAATGGTATAAAATTCCGCTGATAAAAAAATTGCCTGAGGCGGAGTTTCTGGTTATTAAAATTTTGCCTGATATCAATGTAATAGAGCAGCGTTGTCGTGATAGGCTGGATAAAATGGTTGAACTCGGCGCACTCAAAGAAATAGAATATCTGGCGCAGCAAAAAATATCGGAATCTTTGCCGGCGATGAAAGCGCTCGGTGTGCCGGAGTTAATGCGTTTCATTAAAGGAGAATGTTCGCTGGAAGAAGCTTTATCCGAGGCAAAATTGCACACACGGCAATATGCCAAACGCCAGCGCACATGGCTCAAAAATAAATTGCCTGCCAATATTGTGTTTAATAACGTTTATACCGGACAGTCAGAATACATAAGCGAAATTAAGCAGGCTTTGTTGCCTTAAAACTTTTCGTCCCACATCAAAAAACAGATTCGGCAGTTATGAAACGGCAAATTTTTATCTTGCCGGTTTATTAATTTTCTTTTTTCTGTTTTTAAAAACATATCATTATTTTATAATATTGTGAATTTAAAACAAAAAACCCGTCGGACTACTCCGCACGGGCTTTTTTTGCAAATCAACAGTCAGATATTATTCAGCTGCCTTATTTTCAATTTTTTTGCCATTAATATCAAACTTTTCAATTGTTGCGTTTTTATTCAAATCTTCAACAACTTCCGCAACGGCCTTTTGAGCCAAATTTGCTTTAATTTGTTCTTCAACGGCTTCAAACGGCAATGCCTCGGAGTCACGAATATCCTCAACAAATATAACGTGATAACCGAATTCCGTTTTTACCGGTTCTTTTGAATAAGTGTTCTTTTCCATAGCAAATGCCGCTTTAGAAAACTCCGGAACCATCATTTCTTCGGTAAAATATCCTAGATCCGGTTGATCTTTAGAATTTTGCTTTGCCAAATCATCAAAAGAAGCTTCTTTGCTATCCAATTTTGCAATAATTTCTTTCGCTAAACTTTCGGAATCCACCAAAATATGCTTTGCTTTAACCTCTTTGGCGCTTTTGAAATTAGCAACATATTCCTCATAAACTTTTTTAATGTTTTCGTCCGTTATTTTTGAGCTGACCAATTGATCAAGATAAACTTGACGCGCAACTTCATCCTGCAAATTTGCCAACTGTTTCTGATATTCCGGTGTAGCTTGAATATTTGCTTGTGTAGCTGCTTGTAACGCCAACTTACTGTTAACCATAACATCTAAGGCATGGCTATAAAAATCTTCAAACTTGACCGACGAGCTGATTTGCGGATTTTGCTCATAAGCTTCCTTAATTTCAGCCATTGTAATTTGCTCACCGTTCACAACAGCAGCAATACCGTTATTTCTTTCCGCATAAACTTTGTATGTGAATGCGCCGGCAATCAAAACAACCAAAGCGGCAGACGTCGCGAAAATATATTTTTTTTGCATTTATTACCTCCATAAAACAATCGCCACTATGATATATGGATTAATTTAAATTTCAATTAAAATTCAAATATTTTTTTAATAAGTTTATAACTTTTGCGCATAGTATTGACTTTATTATTAATTCAAACTAAGTATAGTGTGAATTAATTTATATATAAGGAAAACTAATGTTAGGAAAAATTGCTCGTAAAATTTTTGGCAGTGCGAATGATCGTTTTGTAAAAAAACAATATAAGACAGTTAATCAAATTAATGCTTTGGAGCCTGATTTTATTAAACTTTCAGACGAACAACTCAAAGCAAAAACCAACGAATTCAGAGAAAGACTCAAAAACGGCGAAACTTTGGATGATATTTTGCCGGAAGCTTTTGCCACCGTGCGCGAAACCGCAAAACGGGTGATGGGACAACGCCATTATGATGTCCAACTCATCGGCGGTATTGTCCTGCATAAAGGTATGATTGCCGAAATGAAAACCGGTGAAGGTAAAACTTTGGTGGCAACTTTAGCTGCTTATCTTAATGCCTTAGAGGGTAAAGGCGTTCATATTGTAACCGTAAATGACTACTTGGCTCAGCGTGATGCGCAGTGGATGGGACAAATTTATCGCTTTTTAGGCCTGACTGTTGACTTTATTGTTCACGGAAAAAATGACAACGAGCGTAGAGCTGCTTATGCCAGCGATATTGTCTATGGCACAAATAATGAATTAGGGTTTGATTATTTGCGCGACAATATGAAATTTGACTTGTATGAAAAAGTGCAGCGCGATTTTAATTTTGCCATCGTTGATGAAGTTGACTCAATTTTAATTGATGAGGCGCGCACACCGCTGATTATTTCCGGCGAAGCCGAAGATTCGTCATCTACTTATATTACAATAGCCAAACTGATTCCGTTATTAAAAGACAGTGATTATGAAAAAGACGAAAAGCAAAAAAATGTTTCATTAACCGAGAGCGGTATGGAACATATTGAGCAACTGTTGCGTGATGCGGGCTTAATTAAAGACGGTTCGCTATACGATATCGGTAATGTTAATTTGGTTCAACACGTTAATAACGGCTTACGCGCGCATAAAATGTTCCAACGTGATGTTGATTACATTGTCAAAGATGATAAGGTTGTAATCGTTGACGAATTTACCGGACGAATTATGGAAGGTCGCCGTTTCAGTGACGGCTTACATCAGGCGTTGGAAGCTAAAGAAGGTGTTACAATTCAATCTGAAAATCAAACATTGGCTTCAATCACTTTCCAAAACTATTTCCGGCTTTATCCGAAATTATCAGGTATGACCGGTACCGCAATGACCGAGGAAAACGAATTTTGCGATATTTACAATTTGGTTTGCGTTGAAATTCCGACCAATAAGCCGATACGTCGTGAAGATTTACAGGATGAAATTTATCGCACGGAAAAAGAAAAATATCACGCGATTATCAACACCATTTTGGATTGTCATCATCGTGGCCAGCCGGTTTTAGTCGGCACAACATCAGTTGAAAAATCCGAGATTGTGGCAGAACTGTTGCATCAGGCCGCACCTAAAATTAAGTTTGAAGTATTAAATGCCCGTCACCACGACAGAGAAGCGGCAATTGTCGCTCAGGCCGGTGTTTCCGGTGCCATTACCATTGCGACAAACATGGCCGGACGCGGTACGGATATTCAGCTTGGGCGGGAGTCCGGAAATGGGGGTGAAAGGAAGACTAACCGGACAGGAAACACCTGAATTAGTGGCCTCAATGAAAGAACAAATTGAAAAAGAAGTTGCCGCTGACAAAGAAAAAGTTTTAGCCGCCGGCGGTCTATACATCGTTGGTACGGAACGCCATGAAAGTCGTCGTATTGATAATCAGCTGCGTGGTCGTTCCGGTCGTCAGGGCGACCCTGGAACTTCAAAATTTTTCTTATCCATGGAAGATGATTTGATGCGCATTTTCGGTTCCGAAAAAATGTCTAACGTATTGCAACGTCTAGGTTTGCCTGAAGGTGAAGCTTTGGTTCACCCATGGATAAGTAAGGCACTTGAAAAAGCACAGAAAAAAGTTGAAGAACGCAACTTTGACATTCGTAAAGATTTGCTGAAAT
>JAKSUO010000081.1 GCA_024408895.1 Alphaproteobacteria bacterium
TCATAAATGAGGGGTTTTTAACTGATAAGTTTTTTTTGAATATAACTAAGCTGTTTTCTTTTTAGGTGTTGTTTTTCGCGATGAGTTTTGCTTTTTATTGTCTGTCATCGTCTTTTTCTTTACCGAATGAGTTTTATTTGACATCGGCTTTTGCGGTTCTTCCGGTTTTTTCGGCTCTGCAAGCACAGGTTGATCAACATGAGCGTCATTATCCATTAATAAATCCATTTGTGCGCGAAACAGCGCTAAAAAGAAACTATAATATATCAATTTTATAATATAATCAGAAAACTCCGTTACCAATGTCATAACAAAAGTATCATTTGCATTCATTTTCATAAAATTACCGATAAGTTGAATTTGAGCCAAACATAAGAAAAAAGCCAAAACCAAAAACGAGCCGACTGAAACGTAGGCGCAACCTTTTGTTTTTTCATATATTATCATAAATGAAGGCATTTTATAATTATGCAAATATTGTGCAATAAAACTTGCTAAACGAATATACATAACATTGAAAACAACACAGGCAAACAATGTCATAAAATACAAAAATTCCACTTCAAACACCGGATTTGCCGATTTTAAGATAATCATTATCGCTACAAAAATCGGAACAATAAATGCCAATAGAGAGATAATGGAAAACAAAACACTTTTCAGACGATTTTTATCATACACAAATAAATTTTTGATTTTAAATACAGTGTTTTTGAACGTACTGTTATACAAATCATAGCCAAACGAAAAAAAGATGAGCAATAAAACAGTGTAAAAGAAAAATAAATAACTTATGCCTTTTCCAACGCTTTCAGAAAAAGTATGGCACCAAGTTTTTGTTTCTTGCATACAAGAAAACGACCAACGTCCAAAAATCAAACTAACAACTGTCAATAATACGGCATAAAACAAATACATACGCCACTGATCCAACATTTTCCAACTGTATTGTATGGTTCTGCCTAAAACTTTGAGTAATTTAAATTTCTTTATATTGTCCATTTATATTTCCTTTACTAAAGTAACGCCGGCAATCGCCCGAACAGAAGAAAGCAGTTCTCCGTTATCCAGTGCATAACCGTTTTTGAGTTCTATCCGCACATCCCAATCTTGCAAGTCCGGTTTTATATATATTTTATATATACCATAATGTTCTTTTTGCAAAAGATTTTTTATCGGCCTGACAGCTTCAACATTATTTATTTCAATAATCAGTCCCTTGGAATTATCTGTAATTGCTTCATCTAAAGTTTTAATAATATTAAACAATATCCGCGGTGGTAAATCCTCGGCTGTTTTTTCAATTTTTGCCTGCACAAATAATGGCAATCCGCTTTGTAATGCCTGTTCATACTTTATCAGCCCCTCCGACCACATAATACCCTCAAATGCGGCGGATGTATCTGAGATTCTGACAAAAGCAAAAGGCTTGCCGCTCTTGCCGGTTTTTTTCTGTAAAGATTGCAAGCAACCAGCCAAATTAGCCACAATGACATCCCCGGGTTTAATGCCTTTAATCACATCATTAAAATTCTTAATGCCAAGCCGTTCCATACTGCTTTTATAAACATCCAACGGATGCGCCGAAAGATAAAATCCGACAGCCTCGGCTTCATACTGCAATTTTTCCAAATCGGGCCAATCGGCTTTATCAACCAATTTAACCGGCGCCGCCAACTCCTGTGCTCCAAACAAAGATGTTTGCGTGCTGTTCTTTGTTTCGGATGCCGCCGCCATATGCCGTAAAATAGTTTCAACATTCACCAACAGTTTTTGCCGATTACCGTCTAAGCAATCAAAAGCACCTGCTTTTATAAGCTGCTCTAATTGCTTGCGATTAATTTGTTTAATATCAACACGATGAATAAAATCCGACAGACTTTTGAATTTTCCGTTGTTATCACGCTCGGAAACAATATAATTCATATTTGCCTCGCCAACGTTTTTTAACCCAGCCAAAGCATAACGTATATTGCCTTTTTCAACCTTAAACATTGCATCAGATTCATTTATATCAGGCGGCAAAACCTTAAAGCCCATTTTTTTGACCTCTTCAGCATAAAAAGATATTTTATCCGTGTTGGTAATATCAAAGTCCATAATAGCGCACATAAATTCTACGGGATAATGTGCCTTTAAATATGCTGTTTGATATGAAATCAGCGAGTATGCCGCAGCGTGCGATTTATTAAATCCGTATTCGGCAAACTTAGCCATCTGATCAAAGATTGACTTTGCAACATTCGGATCTATGCCTTTTTTCTCAGCACCTTCGGTAAACATTTCACGTTGATGCGGAATTTCATCACGCATTTTTTTGCCCATAACCTTACGCAGTTTATCGGCACCGCCCAAAGTATAGCCACCCAGAACCTGCGCAATTTTCATAACCTGTTCCTGATAAACCATAATACCATATGTTTCATCAAGAATCGGCGCTAAATCCGGATGTTCGTATTTAATTTCTTCCTTGCCGTGTTTGCGCGCAATAAACGTTGGAATATTAGCCATCGGCCCCGGACGATATAACGAGATTACTGCGATTAAATCTTCAAATCTATCCGGCTTTATCTGCTTCATAATGTCACGCATACCGGATGACTCAAATTGGAATACCGCACTGGTATCTCCTCGTTGCATTAGCTCGTATGTCAACTTATCATCAAGCGGCAACGAAGCCATATCAAGACTAACCCCGTGTATTTTTTTAACCCATTCAACCGCGCGTTCAATAACCGTCAGTGTTTTCAAGCCCAAAAAATCAAATTTTATAAGGCCGGTTTCTTCCACATATTTCATATCGTATTGTGTTACCGGCATATCGGCACGCGGATCTTTATATAACGGCACAAGCTCGTCAAGCGGACGATCCCCGATAACAACACCGGCAGCGTGCATGCCACTGTTGCGATACAAGCCCTCCAGTTTCATAGCTATATCAAAAAGCTTTCTGATTTGCGGATCGTTGGTACGCATGGATTCCAATTCAGGAACTAATTCCAATGCTTCTTTTAATGTCGGATTTTTGCCGCCTTGTCCGGGAGGTATCATTTTTGATATCCTATCGGCTTGACTATACGGCATTTGCAACACGCGAGCCACATCTCTTATTACCGCCTTTGATTGCAGCTTACCATAGGTAATAATTTGCGCCACATGGTCCATACCGTATTTATTTTGCACATATTCTATGGTTTTATGGCGGTTTTCCTGACATAAATCCACATCAAAATCCGGCATATTAACGCGCTCCGGATTTAAGAAACGCTCAAAAAGCAAATCCAGCCTTATCGGATCCAAATCAGTAATTTTCAACGCCCACGCAACAATGGAACCGGCACCCGAACCACGTCCCGGACCTATTGGAACACCATGTGTTTTTGACCATCTAATAAAATCAGACACAATTAAAAAATAGCCGGGAAATCCCATTTTCTTAATAACGCTGAGTTCGTATTCTAAGCGCGTGTAATACAATTCATCTGTTTTGCGACGTTCTTCTTCGGACATTTCCGGCGTATAAACCTGTTTTTCCATACGCTCGTGCAGCCCTTTATAAGCCTCTTCCGTAATAAATTCGTCTTGTGTTTTACCATCAGGACAAACAAATATCGGCAGCAAAGCATCAACTTTTTTAGAAAGATAATTACATCGTTTGGCTATATTAACCGTATTTTCAACCGCTTCGGGAATATCCTTAAATAAATCAGCCATTTCATCTTCAGTGCGCCAATAGTGGTTGATTGAATATTTACGGCGGTCGTCATTAGCAATATACTCGCCGCCGGAAATACAAATCAGCGCATCATGCGCTTCGTGCATTTCCCTTTCAAAAAAGAACACATCATTGGTCGCAACAAGCGGAATATTATGTTTATAAGCAAACTCAATAAATATCGGCTCGGTTATTTTTTCTTCATCGTACCCGACACGGGATAATTCAATATACAGCCTATCACCGAAAATTTGTTGCAATTCGGTTAATAGCTTTTCGGCATCATCTTTGCGATTTTGTAATATTAAGTTTCCTACCGGCCCTTCATAGCCGCCGGTCAGACATATCAATCCCTCATTAAAATCTCGCAAATTTTGTAAATTTATCTGAGGATATATACTGTTTTCGGTGTTGTCCAAATAATAACGGCGATACAGATGCATCAACGATTTATACCCCGTTTCATTTTGAACTAGCAATATTATTGCTTTCGGTTCAAGCTCGCGCCCTTTGGATTTGGATATATTTTCCGAATCGGAATTATGTAAAAAAAGTTCCGAACCGAGAATCGGTTTTATTCCTTCATCTGCCGCATATTTAGAAAAAGCTTTACCGCCAAATAGATTTCCTCTGTCCGTAATTGCGCAAGCCGGAACCTTCATATCGGCAAGTTTGTGTATCAAAACAGGCACAGGAATTGCTCCCAATGCTAATGAATAAGCCGTATGAACACGCAAATGTACAAACTTAGGATCTTGCATGCGATACCTTTATTGCAAAAAGATTATTGCCTTTACTTGTTGCCGGACGATGCTTTTTGATAACATCTGCAGTGGCAAATTCCATCTCTTTCAATATCGCTCTGGCATAACTCTGATATGCAGTATCTTGCTTCGTTTGAACCGTCGCATGGACAACGACGCCATTCATTTTCTCCAAACATCATATTTTTGGCTTTGGCGATTTTTTCAATATTTTGAGTTGGATAATATCCTGATTTTTTGCAGTTTTCCAACATCATTTCTAAGATTGTAGCCATTTTTCCTCCTTAGCGCTTTTCCAATAAATCCAAAATAGAGCAAAGCTCTGCCGGATTGTTATATTTTAATGTTACACTACCTTTTCCGTTTTTACCAGTATTTATTTTGACTTTTAGTTTTAATTTTTGTTCCAAGTCACGCATAATTTCTTTCATATCAAAATCAATAACTTTCGGTTGTTTATTTTTTATTTCTTTTTTATCTTTTAATCCGGAAACACGCGCTTCCGTTTCACGCACGCTTAAACCGTCTGCAATTATCTCTTGCGCCAGATTAAGGGCATCAGCATACCCGACCAACGCCCGAGCATGTCCGGCAGAAAGTTTGTTTGTCTTAACCAAATTCTTGATTTCTGTCGGCAACGTCAGCAATCTGAGCGTATTTGCAATATAACTGCGTGATTTACCGATAACTTTAGCCAAAGCTTCTTGTTTATATTCGTGTTCCCGTATTAACTTATCAAACGCTTCTGCCTCTTCAACAGCGGAAAGATTCTCACGTTGAAGATTTTCTATAAGCGCAATTTCAAGTGTTTCTTGATCATTCAACTCTTTGATAATTGCAGGAACCGTCTTTAAACCGGCAATTTTTGCGGCACGCCAACGCCGTTCGCCGGCTATAATTTCATATTCTTCACCTCTCGCGCGCACTAAAAGAGGTTGTAAAATCCCTTTTTCTTTTATTGACGAAGCTAAACTTTCCAACGCCTAGGCATTAAATTCCTC
>JAKSUO010000082.1 GCA_024408895.1 Alphaproteobacteria bacterium
CGGTTGTGTTGACGCAGGATATGCCGCAACACTATCAAATTATAAAGGAAAGTATTAAAGGAACCGAGAAAAATGCCACGACACGCACATGGCATATTCCGGCAAAAAAGAATGATAAAATTACGTTGACTTATACCGTTGAAGTTCCGTATGATAAGCAAATTTGTGAATAATTAACGGAACGTGATTAATCGGTACAAAAATTCCGATTGCAAGCGGATTGAACGGTGAGGTTTATTGACTGTTAAGGGATAAAAATGGAAAAGACTAGCGGTAAAAAGTTAGCTGAAATTTTGGGCTGCGCATATAGCGGAAATGATGCGATTATTGATAATATATCAACCGACAGCCGCAAGATTTCATCAACAACATTGTTTATTGCGCTGAAAGGTGAAAAATTTGATGCGCATAATTTTGTAAAAGATGTAATTAATCAAGGTTGTCCGATGGCAGTAGTAGAACATCCTGTTGACGGGGTGGAAGAAAAAAATCTGTTGATTGTTGAAGATACGCTTAAAGCCTATGGCAAAATTGGGGCTTATAATCGTAGTTTGTTCAAAGGAACGGTTATCGGTTTGACCGGCAGTTCGGGAAAAACAACCACTAAGGAAGAAATGGCTTTCCTGCTTTCTAAATTCGGAAAAACTTATGCCACGACAGGAAACCATAATAACTTTGTAGGTGTGCCGCAAAGTCTGTGTGAAATGGATATGAGTGCCGAGTATGCCGTTATTGAAATGGGAATGAGTGCCAAAGGAGAAATTGCATATTTAACGAGTTTGGTGAAACCGGATATTGCCGTGGTGACTAATGTGTATCCGATGCATATAGAATTTTTTCCTGACTTTCGGAGTATTGCTTACGCTAAGGCGGAAATTTTTGAGGGAATGCCGAAAGGTAAAGGTGTGGCCGTTATTAATGAAGACACTTCATTCGCGGATGTGTTGGAAAAACAGGCCGCTTGTTATGCTTCAAAAATTGTGAAGTTTGGCAAAAATACACATCCGAATGAGAACTTTACCACTTCGGAAATCGGTGAACATTTTTTGTATAATGCTTGGTGTGCCTTAACTGTGGTACAAACACTCGGGCTAAATACTACAAAAGCGGCAGGATTTATAAAAGATTTCGGGGCGTTGGACGGACGTGGCAAACATCATACGCTTACGTTGCCGAATGGAGGCAAATATACACTGATAGATGACAGCTATTCCGGTCAGCCCGAAGCTATGAAATTGGCGATAAACGCGCTTGATAAAATATCAACGGCAGGACGGAAAATTGTTGTTTTGGGAAAAATGGCGGAATTGGGGACAACATCACAGCAACAACATCAGCAAATCGGGCAACTGTTGGCAAGTACTTCCATTGATATTGTTATCGGTGTATGTGCCGAAATGAAAGATATGTTGGCACAATTACCACCGGCCAAACAGCAATATTATTTTGAAAATAAAGAGGGTGTTGCTGAATTTTTGCTTAATAAACTCTTGCAAAATAATGATATTGTCCTTATAAAGGGTGCAAGGTACTCTTCAAAAATGTATCAGGTGACCGAAGAATTGTTGAACCAAGGAAAAATGATATGAAATGTCCTTTTTGCGGCTGTGAAGAAACGCAAGTAAAAGATTCTCGCAATACAGATGATGATACCGCGGTACGTCGTCGTCGTGAATGTCCGGAATGCGGTTCGCGCTTTACAACGTTTGAGCGTGTGCAATTGCGTGAGCTTATTGTGATTAAGCGCAATGGTGAAAAAACGTTGTTTGATAGAGATAAATTGGCTAAATCAATTTCTTTGGCCGTGCGTAAAAGGCCGATTTCTGCCGAACGGGTTGAAAAAATCGTCAATTCGTTGCAACGTCGTTTTGAAAGTTCCGGCGAAACGGAAATTACAACCGTGCAAATCGGCGAAAGCGTTATGGAGGCCTTGTCTCATTTGGATAATATTGCGTATATTCGGTTTGCTTCGGTATATAAAGATTTCCATAATCTTAATGATTTAAAGGATTTTGTTGCTACAATAGATAAATTAACGACGGAAACATCAAATCCGTCTGTGGAGGAAAATTAAAATGTCTAAATTTGTTTCACCGAAAATAAAAATGAAGTCGGGTGCACGATTGGCCGCCGTTCAGGCAAATTATATGATTGCGTTGGGACAGTTGCCGGTTGATGAGGTTATTGAAGATTTCGTGCAGGGAAAAATAGGGCGTTTTGCCATAGATGACAGCACCGGCGAAGAAGACGAAAAATTTGTGGAATTGGGACCAATTGATACCGCTTATTTTGAACAGATGGTGCGTGGAGCGCAGTCTAAAAAAGAAGACTTGGAAAAATCGCTTAATCAATTTTTGCACGGTGAATGGTCATATGAAAAAATGAACGGCATTATGCAAGCATTGCTTTTAAGCGCAGTGTACGAAATTGCCAATACCACAAATGTTGATGTTAAAATTCTGATTCAAGAGTATGTGGATTTGGCGTATGCGTTTTTCAGTAAAAACGAGCCGAAAATGGTGAATGCCGTGTTGGATCAGATTGCACATGCCGTAAGGAGCTGAAATGTCTTTATTGAAATTATACGAATATCCGAGCGAAATTCTACGTCAAAAGTGCGAACGAGTAACGAAAGTGGATGATGAACTGCGCCGCTTTTTAGACGATATGCTTGAAACAATGTATGTAGATAAGGGGTGCGGATTGGCCGCGCCGCAAGTCGGAGTTTCTAAGCGGATTATCGTTTTAGATTCGAATCCGAGTGATGAAGATATGCGTGCAAGAAGGCCGATGTATTTGATTAATCCGGAAATTATATGGCGGTCGGAAGAAACAATTTTGTTTAACGAGGGGTGCTTATCGTTGCCGGATCAACGTGCTGAGGTTGAACGCAATGAAAAAGTGCGTGTGCATTATACGGATTATAACGGAGCAGAACAGGAAATTTTAGCAGATGATTTGTTGGCTATTATTTTGCAACACGAAATAGACCATTTGGACGGGGTGTTGTATATAGATCATTTAAGCCGGTTAAAACGAACAAGATTGCTTCATAAGCTGAATAAATTTTATGAAGAACGTGCGGATAGTAAGGGTAAATAATGCTTGTTATCAGAGAAAACCGTTTTTTTATGTGAGTTTTTGAAAAAAAATATTATTTTATGCTTGACAACAGCGTCAAAATATATTACTTACACAACGACATAACGAAATTCGGACGGTTTGCTCGGGTTTGTTATTTATATCGCGGGGTAGAGCAGCTTGGTAGCTCCTCAGGCTCATAACCTGAAGGTCGTCGGTTCAAATCCTTCCCCCGCAACCACTTAGAAACGCCCCTTTATGGGGCGTTTTTTAGTGGTTGCAAGGAGTTGAACCGACGAGAAAGTCGGTTCAGTAGAAGTTTCAGGCGTTCGGGAGAACGCCGGTGAACGAAGTGAAGAAACGTACTCTAATGAGCGAAGCGAGGAACAATCCTTCCCCCGCAACCAATAAAAATCAAGGGTTTAGTAGAAATACTAAATCCTTTTTTCTTTATAAATCACAATTTAGTCCAACTATAGTCCCACATTTCATGCTTATTAAAAAGTATGTTTAATAACAAAAAATGGCATTAATTTAGGTTAAAGTATTGATTATTATTTTAAATGATGTATAGTATCGATGTAAATTTCCACTAATATTTTCTTTTTTAGGAGAACTTGATGAAGCAATATTTTCGTTTTTCAGCATGTTTATTAGTTTTAACCGTTTTCTTGACTGGATGTTCGTGTTTCTGTCCTGATAGAGCAAAAGAGGCAAAATTTGAGTACACGGGGCTATTTTTAAAAGTAGTTGATGGTGACACATTTAAGGCACATTTTCATGGAAAGATTGAGTACATAAGGCTTGCTGGAGTTGACTGCTTTGAAATAGGAGAAGGAGAAAGACTAAAGAGTCAAGCCAAAGCACAACATATTAGCACAAAGCAGGCTCTGAAAAAGGGAAAGGAAGCCGAAATTAAACTGGCAGATTTGTTAATGCATAATGGTCTTTTGAATATTGTACCTCTTAAAAGAGATAAGTACGGACGCGTAATTGCTCAAGTATATGCAAAAGATGATAAAGGATTAATTGTGAATGTAAATCAATATATGTATTACAAAGGATTGTGTTCAGCGTTTCCTGATAAATCATATTACAATAAGAAAGCAGATTAATTGATGCATTTTATACTTACATCGATAATCATAATTAATGTCATATTATTACACTTCTTAAATTAAGTAGATTGACACACGAAAAATCGAGCGTTATATTTTTTGTAAAATTTTTGAGATTGATATATTTCTTTTATCAAAAGAACTTTTCACATTGAGGACGTTATGCGCTTTAACATCGGAGATACAGTATATCATCATGAGTATGGGATAGGTAAGATTATAAAAAAAAGCTATTTCACTCATGTTAATTTTACCAATTATGGTATCAAAAGAATGCTTGAAAGTTATCTTGAGCCCGTCAATTATATGGAAAACAGCGAAAAAGAATCCTTTATATGCAATATAAAATCAGATATGAAAGGATATGTTTCCCAAAAAAGAAGAGACGAATTGTACGAAAATAATAAACTACGTATAGATCGTTCGTCTATAGATAATTTAGTTAAAGCTCATAATAAAGAATTTATGGAAAAAGAAGTTGAAAAATATCCTGACGTATTCAAGACTGGAGAATATGATTTAAACGAAGAACAAAAGCTTGCAGTCGTAGCTGACGTAGATAATTGTTTAGTAATAGCCGGTGCCGGTTGTGGCAAAACAAGTATGATTGTAGCCAAGGTCAATTACCTAATTCATAAGGGCATTAACCCTGGAAAAATTTTAGTTCTTTCATATACAAAAAAAACTGTTGAAGATTTAAATAAAAAATTGGGAATACTAAAAACCAATGTAAATGCAAAGACTTTTCATAGCTTAGGACTCAGTATTTTAGGTAAAGGCAACAATGATAAAAGCTATAATGATAATATTAATGTCGGCTATATCTTAAAAAAGATATTGAATACGGAATCTCAAAAAGATTCAACTAGTGAAAATAAAATCATAATTGAAAATAAAAATAAGTCATTTGAAAAAATTAAAGAGTTGTTCTTGAAATTTATTGCGGAACATATGGAAAATGAAAATGATATTTCAAATCCTATAGATTGCACAAATGAAAAACGTCCAATTAAAGACTACGAAAAGCAACAATTTACCACACTACAAGCAGAAATAAAATATTTTGAAAACCAGAATACCTCAGTTAAGGGCGAAAGTGTAAAAAGTTTAGCTGAAGTGAAAATAGCAAATTTTCTGTTTTTAAATGATATCGAATATGAATACGCAAATGATGATACAAAATATGGACCAGATTTTATTATTAAAAGCGGAGAAAAGAAACTAGGGCTTGAACATTTTAGTGTAACAATAGATGAACACGGCAATAAACATGCGG
>JAKSUO010000083.1 GCA_024408895.1 Alphaproteobacteria bacterium
TCAACAAACACCCCGTGCACCACTGCCACATAAATATCTTTAGCACCGGCATTTTTATACGCTTCTGCCGCGTTTATTATTGAAGTTCCTGAGCGAATCATATCATCAAAAATCACAATATTTCGTCCGCGCACATCAGCATTTAAAGCAAAAACTTCAGTTTGCGTTGCGGAAAATCGCTTTTTCATAACATAGGCCGTGGGAATACCGCATTGATTTCCCAGATGTTCTATCAGCTTAGCGCACCCCATATCTGCCGAAGCCAGCACGATATTTTCGCCACAATCTGCCACCATTTTCCGAATAATATTCTCAGCAGTAAAATGCACCGGATGAATAGATTTTTCAAAGTAATATTGCGTTTCCAATGAATGTAAATTAATCATATAAATAAAATTACCCTGTGCTGAAAGGGGAATTGAGCTCAAAAGACGTGCAATGTTTTTAGTCGTAACATTTTCACCTTTTTTAACGGCGCGTTCCATGGTAGAATATCCGAAATAAGGCACAACCAAATGCAAAGAAGAACATTGCTCACGCACCAAAGTTGAAGCAACATTATATAATTCAAAAACAGCTTCATCGTTTACCGTCCCGCAAATATAAACAGCAGGTTTGCCACGAATGGCCGCAACATTTTCAATTCGCCAATAATGTTCACCATCAGGAAAAGTTTGTGTTTCAATCTCAATATCCGCAAAATTTGGATTTAAATTCAGTAGATTTTGCTTTAAATATTGATAATTATTTGACGCAAGCAAATTAATTTCCGACATTTCAATAACTACCTTTTTTCATCGTTGGATACTTACCGGCAAATCTTCCCCTTAGTCCCTCCGGATTAATTAAGACATTATCCGATTTTGAATATATTATTGCAAATTTCTTAAATTTCATATAACAAAACATAATTTTATTTGCACTTTTACACATTAAAATTGTATATCTTTTTGAACTCAGAAGTTTGTTTTATTTCCTGCTGATTTTTAGCAATTGGATGCCTAAAAAATAATATTTTTTCGTAATACCGCAAGATAATTCTCTTACTTCAAATAACGGTAGAAATTTTAAAAGATACAAAGAATAAATTTCAACGCCACGTTTACGGAACAATCTGAGTAATGCTGAAAAAATATTCTGAAAGATATTGTAAAAACCCGTATATTTAAAATATTTCCAATATTCTGATGCCATATTTTTTTTAACATTTATCCACGGTTTGCTGTCAGCCGTCGTATAATGAATAATTCCCGGATGACAACACTCTTCTATTTCTTCTTTTCTTGTAAAACAATGTCGTTCGGAATCGCTACCTTGATAAATTGGGAAATTTGTATTCCACGCTTGTGAAACATATTTACACTTTCCATTCAACACACCATTCAAAATATCTTGGTCTTGTAGAATTATTTTTTGCTCATTCTTTTTAAAATATTTTATGCAATCATCAGTAAAATTACTTTTTCTTATTTCCTTAAGATTAAACAAAATCATACCTGCATTAAAATATTTATTTTTAATAGGTAATTTCATCCTTTTCATATTTTCTTTACTGCAATCATCTTCTACAACAGCCGCAGAATATTCTGATATATCTGTGTTCCAAAGTTCTTTAATATCGCGCTCTACAACCATATCGCAATCAAGATACAACACTTTATCAACATCTAACGGCAGTATCTGAGGCATTAACAAACGATAGTATGTTGAAACAGATATCCAAGGACGATTAAGTGGAAATTTTGAGAAATCGTATAATTTCATATCATAATATTGAATTGAGAACATTCTGATTTTTTTTGCATATTCTATTTTCCGCTTGTTTGTAGCTGAAATTCCACCATCTAATATATGAAAATGAAAATATGATGTATTATCACTGTTCAATAATATTGATGCCATTGTAACCGCACAATGTTGTGCGTAATTATTGTCGCTTGCAAAAACAATATGAATGTGTTTTGGCTTTTGCACTATTTTGGTATTTTGCAAATATATTTGCTTTCCCAAAGTAATTGTCAAATTTTTTTCTCTGGTAAAACTCATACCCTTTTCCTTAGTTGTAAAATTGGGAAGCCCAACACATAATATTTGGTAGTAATTTCATCTGCCATTTTTCTGATTTTCAACAAAGGAATTCCAAGCCATGAATAATATAATTTTCCATTTTTTTGCTTTTTTGAATAAATTAGAAAAAAGGAAAATAATTTATACGAAACAGTATTTCGTACACGGCAATTTATTTCCTGAGAAACATTTTTCAAATGTTTTGTCGTTAAAAACGCATAATTATCTTCACTCACCCAACTTGCATTCCACCAATGAATCGTATATGTTTCAGGTGTTATACATTCAGGCCTGAAATCTTCATAATACGGCTCAAACGGATAATATGGATAAAAATATTCACGAGGATAAATATTGAGATTTTTATATTTATTTTTCGTGATTAAATATGACATGATAGCCGGAATAGTATATAAAGGACTATCAAAAATCTCATTATGATAAAAGTGCAACAAATCTCTCAAAAGAGCATACTTAGGTTTGCAAATAACCACAGCCGCATTAATTAATCCCTCTTTTTCTTCCGCACAACAAAAACCATTAGCTGGCAGCTCAGAAAGATTTTTGCAAATTGTTATATCCGTATCCAAATAAATTCCGCCATAATCGTACAACACCTTACACCGTGCATAATCGGCGACAAACGCCCACATTTTACGATCATATACAGTTCTGAACCAAGCACAGGTTTGGTATGCTTTTTTAAAATCAAAATATGGAGATTTTTCGTTTATCTCAATTATTTCATAATCAGGCATTTTTTCACGCCAATTATTGATACACATATTCACCATCGCCGGCTTTTTACCACCAAACCACACATAAAAAATTTTTTTAGATACCAATGACATCTTTTTCCTCTTAGTGTAAAAATCTGAAGAATTTAAGTTTGTTATGCCACGCCAATCCGTTATATCCTATAATTTTTCGTGCATAAAGTTCCTTCAATATTTGTTTTGTTTGCCATAAAATTTCCACATCATTTGACCGAATGGCCCTATTCATCATCATTTTTATCGTGCGGGCAATTCTCGTTTTTTTAACCATATCCCATTGTTGCTCATAATTACGATAAAAGAAATTACGAACGGTTTCTATTCCCACCACATAATCATTCATCTTTTTAAGACTATATGAACTCCGCATAATTGAATTTTCGGACATCCTGTACCCATAAAGCGGTGCGTCTATCCACACAAAAGATTTGATTTTAGCAAAAACACAAGTATTAAATACCCAATCTTCATAATATATGCCCTCTATAAAAGGAACGTCGCAGATACATTCTTTGCTATACAGCTTATTCCAAACATTAAAATGAATAAAATTCCTTTTATTAAGCAACACATTTATTGCCGGTTTATAAATTTTAGTTTTTATTTTCCACGCAAATGGTAACTGCTTATTCTTTTTAATCTTTGCAAAATCACATCCCGCAACATCGCATTTTGTTTTTTGTATTGCGTTATACAACTGCTCAAGAAATTCAGGATGTATAAAATCATCACTGTCAACAAAAGAAATATAATCTGCCGAGGCAATTTTTAATCCGGCATTACGCGCCGCCGATAAACCTTGATTTTTCTGACTTATAATTTTGATTCGGCTGTCATTTTCCATATATTCTTGCAAAATTTTCAAACTTTCATCTGTTGAGCCGTCGTTGACGCACACAATTTCTATATCACGCAAAGTCTGTCCTATTATACTGTCTAAACAACACTGCAAATATTTCGCGGTGTTATATACAGGAACAATTACACTAACTTTTACCATAGCCACCTTAAATTTGTTAATATGTCTGAATATATGTACTTAAGTATGACTTAAACACAGAAATTGTATTGCGTCAACACAACATGTTATATTGTATAGACACAATATTGTCAAGAAAAAAAATATTGTATATTCCCAATAGTTTTATAGGAGGAATACAAGATGCTCAATGAACAAGATTTTCGCAAAAGACTAAGCTCTGCCATTTTGCAGTTGCGCTATAAAAATAAGTATTCTATTGAAAAACTTGCTGAGCTAAGTGATACAGATTATTCTTCCGTCAGTCTGATTGAAAATGGTAAACAAAGCCCGAAATCATATACCCTCTATAAAATTCTTGCAGCCTTAAAAGTGGATATATTCAGCCAGATTGAAACAAAAACAGACAGTAAATCAAAACAAGGCCTTGAAAATAGGCTGATTCAATATATCAAGACATTAGACGAAGAACAAATGCTAGCTTTGCTTGACTTCTTGGATACATTTATTCTCACCTCAAAGAATCCTATTAACCTTTGAAGCCTTGCGCCACAACGTATGTTTCAACTGAATCCTGCCGACTGGCATCCGGTTTATAATGAGAAACTTTGGTAAAATTTTGCTTCATGTCGTTCAACAAAGAACCTTCCGTTCCGCCTTGAAAAACCTTGGCAATAAAAATTCCGCCGACCGCCAAAATTTCTTTTGCAAACGCATAAGCGGCTTCAACCAAGCCCATTGAGCGTAAATGGTCTATATTTTGCACACCTGTCGTATTGGCAGCCATATCACTCATTACCACATCAGCTGGTCCGTGCAATAATGCTTTTATCATATCCGGCGCATTTTGTGCGGTAAAATCTTGTTGCAACAAAACGGCACCGGAAATCGGTTCGGTCGGCAATAAATCCATTCCGACAATTTCGCCGCATCCTTTATTGCGTTGTGCCGCAATCTGGGTCCATCCGCCAGGCGCACAACCCAAGTCCACAATCCGCTTTCCCTTGCCTAAAAAATGATATTTTTCATCTAACTGAATCAGCTTAAATGCTGCCCGCGAGCGATAATTCAGACGCTTTGCCTCCGCCACATACGGATCATTTAATTGGCGTTGCAGCCATCGGTTGGAAGACACACTATTATACTTAGCGGTTTTAACCTTAACCGCCAGCATTTTGCGTCCGCGCACCATTTTTGCCGATTGTGTTAATTTTGCCATTTTTCCACCAAATCATCAATAATTGCCTCTTGCGCACCTTTCAAAGATGCCGTAAGCGTTTCAATTTGCAAATCTTCGTAGATTGTCTTAAATATAATGCAGGCAGCCGTAAAAATCGGCGCACGAAGCATACCGATATGCGGATTTTTCTGCATAGTTACAAAATCCATTGATAAAATATTGCTTATAACGTCATCAATTTCTTTAACATTTTTGCTCAAGCCATCTGCATAATCTTTACTATAAGTCGGTGTCTGATCGGCTATACTGAACAGCCTTAAAGCCGTGCTTGACGTTGCTATGCAGCAACAATTTTTTTTATACTTTAAAAATTCTGAATTTGCCAAGAAATCGCGTGTATATTTTTTAATTTCCGCCTGCAATTTTTCAGCTTTTTTTTCTTC
>JAKSUO010000084.1 GCA_024408895.1 Alphaproteobacteria bacterium
CAGCCGGGAGTTCAGCCACAGGCAGCACCGCAGCCACAGGCAGTTCCACAGCCGTAGAAGCTCTTGCCTCGGGTCAAAAGATTGTTGCCGAAATTTTGCAAAAATTTAAATCTTAATCCGTATTGGCGTGTTTTGAAGTTGAAATTTAACTTTGCCAATTTAGCTACTGCAACAGGTTTTTACTGAATTTCCTGATATAATAAACGTAACCGCAAACCACCAAAATACCGGCAACAGTCCAAGACAAAGCGCTGGCATACAAAATGCCCATATATCCCATAACTTTGGCCAGATAAATTGCGGCAAAAGACCGTGTAACCAATTCCGTAAAGCTAGACAGCAGCGGCAAAATCGGTTTTCCCATACCCTGAAGAACGTTGCGGAACACAAAAATCAGGCCAAGGAAAAAGTAAAACATTGTGCTGATAACCAAATATTTTCTGCCGACTTCAATAATAAACGGAATATTGCTGTCACCGTTGCCTTCGCTACCCGTATCCACAAACATAGCTATCATATCACTACCGATATGGCGAATTAAGATAAAGCCCGCCACGCTTAAAACAGTTGACATAATAAACGCATATTTCACCCCGCGCCGAATACGCGATAATAAATTCGCGCCCCAATTTTGAGCCGTATAAGTAGCCATTGCCAAGCCAATAGCTAAAAGCGGTTGAGTTGCAAACTGTTCTACCCGCAAAGCCGAAGCCAATGCCGCAATCACGTCCGGCCCGAATGAATTACAAACACTTTGCACAATCGCTATACCAATTGATAAAATGGAAAATTGCAAGGCCATCGGTACGGCAATACGCAGATGCTCTTTCATAATCTGCGCGTTGTAATGCATTATGTTTTTACTGAGTCGCAACAACGGAAACTTATGCCGCATATAAACAAAACAAGCCGCAAAAGAAACAGTGTTGGCGCACAAAGTCCCTAGTGCCGAGCCGATAACCCCTAAATAAAAATATTTGATGAACACAAAATTTAAAGCGATATTAATCAACGAAGAAAAGATTAAAAAATACAAAGGTGTTTTACTATCCCCCAGTGCGCGAATAAAACCGGAAAACAAATTAAACATAATAATCATCACGGAACTTAGCGACATTACGAACATAAAATCATAAGCCTGATCAAATATTTCCGGTGGAATGTTGGTAATATGCAACAACGGTTTCAAAAACAAGGTCAAACCCAACGTCATCACAACGCTTAAAATGCCACTGGCCAGCAGGCAATGAAACACCGATTTTTGCACACCTTCATAGTCGTGCGCCCCGAAGCGCTGCGCCGTAATAACCGTTAAGCCACCGGTAAAGCCAAAGGCTATCATTAAGAAAACCATATAAATCGGTGTAGATGCCCCGATTGATGCTAAAGCTTTTACATCAATCAAATGTCCGACAATAATCATATCGGATATTTGATACAACTGCATAAAAAGATTGCCGATTAAAAGCGGCAGTGCGAATTGTATAATCAATTTCAGCGGGTGTCCGCGTGTTAAATCGTTTATCATAAAATTTTCGCTCCTCCGTTTTTTATATATGACCTAAATCAAAAGTAAACAAAAAATTTTTTGATTATTGCATTTTATTGTTTTGTGCTTTATAAGGTACCTATGTTTTTAATAATAACGGAAAAATGAAAATGAAAATGAGCACATTGCCGGTACGCGGCACCAAAGACTATTTACCAAAAGAAGTTGAAGTCAGAGATTATCTGCGAACAAAAATTGAAAATACATACAAAAAATTCGGTTTTAACAAAATCAATACGCCTGCAATGGAGGATATTGAACGCTTAAACAAAAGTGATGGCGGTGAAAATCTGGCAATGATTTTCAAACTGCTTAAACGCGGACAAAAGCTTGATTTATCTTCACCGGACTTAAATGAAAATGACTTGGTTGACAGTGGTTTGCGTTATGATTTAACTATGCCGCTATCCCGTTATTATGCTAATAACAGGCATTTATTACCGACACCTTTCAAGGCTTTACAAATAGATAAGGTTTTTCGTGCCGAACGTCCGCAAAAAGGCCGCTTACGCGAATTTTATCAATGTGACATAGACATTATCGGCGATGCCTCAATCAATGCCGAAATGGAGCTGATTGCCGCCACAACATCAGCCCTTAAGGCCATTGGTTTTTCCGATTTCACGGTTCGGATTGACGAGCGCCGTATTTTAACCGATATGATTTTAGCCGCCGGTTTTTCACAAGAAGATATTGCTTCGGTGTGTATCAGCTTTGATAAATTGGATAAAATCGGTTTGGATGGTGTTAAGTCTGAACTTTTGGAAAAAGAATATGCGCCGGCAACGGTTGAAAAGTTTATGCAAATTTTAAGTGCCGCCGATAATGACGCCTTGGCAACAGCCGAAAAATATTGTTCCAATCCCGATGTTATAGCCAACTTACAAAAAGTTTTAGCCTTTTCAAATTCCATTTCCGAGGGCAATTTCACAACTGTTTATGATAAATCGTTGGTTCGCGGAATGGGGTATTATACAGGTATGGTGTTTGAAATTGTCAGCCCTAAATTCGGCTCGTCAATCGCCGGAGGCGGACGCTATGATGGTATGATTGGTAAATTTGTCGGCGAATCTGTTCCGGCCGTTGGTTTTTCCATTGGCTTTGAGAGAATTTCCGCAATCTTTATGGAAGAAAACTTTGTTCCGCCGGCAAAAGAAAAATTGGTGTTGGCTTATGAAGATACGGATAATTTTGCTGATGTGGTGTTAAAAGCCAAATCTTTGCAAGCACAGGACAAAATTGTTATTATGCTGAAGCGCTCAAAGAAATTCGGCAAACAGTTGGATATGCTAATTGCCGAAGGGGCAAAGCTGTTGATAAACTTTGCCGACGGCTCTTCTAAAGTTCTCAGCTGATTTTTTAAGTTAACTGCCGAAAAATATAACCGCCGGGTAAAAAACAACAACATTTTAAAAAAGTAAATTTACAAATTTATATAGATGTATTATAATTATGGTAAATTTAACCGGAGGGTGTGCGTTATGGAAAAATTCCAACAAACCAAAGGAGCCGTTATTCTGGATATTGATGGTGTTGTCAATAGCTTCTCCAATAAGAGGTTTTATCTCTTTCTTGCATACCATTCTCTGCATGAGCTTGCCAAAATTAAGAGTAGAAAAGAGTTGTTACGCGATTTACCTAAGCTCAAAAAAATTGGCGGACCAAATGCGTTGTTTAAGTTTGCCCGAAACTTTTGCGGTGATAATGAAACTTTCAACAAATATTGCCATCGGTTGTCACTAACGTTGGATTATAATATGATTAAGCATAACCCCTCAATGAAAGAGTTTATAAGCAGATTAAACTCAATGACCGACATTATTATTCGCACCGATGGATTGCGTGAAATTGCGAGTGCCACATGGCTAAGGGTTATTGAAAATTGTTCCTCGTCAGAAATTAAAAAGAAGCTGATAAAAAACAGAATCTCTAAAGGCGAAGAAATCCAACTAAACGGACATCCTATTCGCATTAGCGGAATTGTGGAAAATAAATTCCAGATAAAAGCCGACGGAAGCGAAAATTGGCAAAAGTTTGCCGAGGATAATCAAATAGATTTATCTAAATCCGTTTTAATTGACGACAGCCATAATAATTGTAATATTGCGCAAAAAGCAGGTATGTCAACCGTCCACATCAGCAAATTAGACAGCTTTTTACAAGATAGTCCTTTCAGAGTTTGGCATTGCAATTTGTCAGACATTTTAGGCGCCAGAATGTCCGACACCATGAAAAATTTGCGCATAAGCTATGGTCAAAAGGTGAATATTAAACAATTTTTCAATCAGCTTTTAAGAACACCTTTATCCAAAATCAAAAGAAATAGTTTTTATATTTCGCAATATCCGAAAACCATGTTCGGCAAATTGAATACTCCTCGTTGTGCCTATTAATTGTTTTGTTGCAATCGCAATTATTCAAGACCAACCGTTTCGGATTTTTTATTTACAACCAAAAGCAATGGTGGTAATAAGAGTAAATATCATTCAACAATTTGGAAAGAATAATAATGCAAGAAGATATACTGCACAAAACCTATCAATTTGCTCAAGACCACCATTTGAAAGACAATTCCGGACATGACTTTGAGCATATAAAACGTGTTTATGCCAATATTCATAAATTGTTGGAAAAAGAAACAAATGCCAATAAATTCATTTGCAAAATGAGTGCATTATTGCATGATGTAGATGATTACAAAATGAACACGGATGGTAAGGTTGCAGAAAGATTTTTGCATAGTTTAAACCTTAGTCAAGACACTATTCAAACAATTTTAGAAACAATAGACGCTATAAGTTTTTCTAAAAGTGGAGCAAATCCTCATTTTAAAACACTGGAGATGAAACTGCTGTCTGATGCAGATAAGTTGGATGCCATGGGGGCGATTGGGGTTTGCAGAGCGTTGAATTTTGGCTTTTCTCGCAATCGGCCGTTGTTTAATGAAAATGAATTTCCCTCACCGGAAAACAATAAAAAGCATACGATTAATCACTTTTTTTTTTTTCTTTTATTGATAAAAGGCGCAATGCAAACAGAAGCCGGCCGAAAAGAAGCGGAAAAGCGTCATCAATTTATGATTGAATTTTTGCAACAATTTTTTGCAGAGCAAAATTTGGATAATTGGCAGGATTTTTTAAATAATTATATAAACGGCATATTATCAAAATGACATTCTGACAACCGTTTTTCCCTAATGATTCCCCAAAACTTCAGCAAATCGGCAGCATATCGCCATTAAGGCTAATGCGGAAGATATCCCTGTTTTATGATTATTTCCGATGATAACGCCTCATCTGAAATTTGTAAAATGAATATCCGACAATTTTAAATCACATATTGACTTTTGTCGTTATTTTGTTAAATTGAAATTGCAACAGCTGATTACTGTTGTGAGGATTCAACCCCTCTATCAGTTGTCCGAAAAGGACGTAAAAACTACCTTTTTGCTAAGGCGGGAAGGTAGTTAATAAGGTATAATATATACTGAATACCTACACTATTACTGATAATAGGGTTGAACTTCCTGCCACCTTTCATCAAGGTGGTTATTTTGTTTAGGTAAAAAAGGAGATTTGTTATGAAAATAAATGAACTTGGGCGTTCAATGATAGAAATGCTGGGTGTTTTAGCAATTATCGGCGTATTATCGGTTGGGGGAATTGCCGGCTATACCGAAGCTATGCGCAAATATAAAATGAATAAAACCA
>JAKSUO010000085.1 GCA_024408895.1 Alphaproteobacteria bacterium
CTGCCTAGTTGGAAAGGGCCGTAAGAAAGACGAATAAGACGGGCGACCTCCAAACCGACAGACTTCATCAGCTTGCGAATTTCTCGGTTTTTCCCTTCACATAATGTGATTGAAAGCCACGCATTGGTGCCGTTTTGGCTTTCAATTTCAATTTTAACCGGGCCGTATTGCACACCGTCAACAATTGCTCCTTTGGCTAATTCGGCTAATTTGCGCTTATCGGCATAACCATGAACACGCACCTTATAGCGTCGGCTCCATCCGTTTGACGGCAATTCCAACCGGCGTGACAATTCACCGCTGTTTGTGAGAAGCAACAAACCTTCCGAGTTTAAATCCAACCGACCAATACTGATGACACGCGGCATTCCTGCCGGAAGATTATCAAACACGGTCGGACGGTTGTCGGTGTCTTTGTGGGTGGTAACCAAACCGGATGGTTTATGGTATAGCCATAGCCGTGTTTGTTCTATTTGCGGCAGTTTTTCGCCATCCAACAAAATTTTTTCCGTACCATCTACATTGAACGCCGGTGTGATGACAAGTTCGCCGTTAACACTTACACGTTGCTGTTTAATGAGCTCTTCTGCCTCTCGGCGTGAACATACACCGCTGCGAGCGATAAATTTTGCAATTCGTTCAGTCATTTTACTTCCTTTTTTATAAATTACGGATATAATAGCGTGAAAATATGAAAAAAAGGTGAACTATGGATAAAGAACAATATATGCAAAAGGCTTTGCAAGCGGCAAAAATCGCCGCTTCAGAAGACGAAGTTCCGATTGGCGCGGTGATTGTTAATGCGCAGACAGGCGATATTGTTGCCGTGGCACACAATAAAAGCGCACACGGTGGTGATGCAACGGCGCATGCCGAAATTTTAGCTATTCAGCAGGCTTGTCAAGCATTACATTCAACACGGCTATGGGATATGGATATGTATGTGACTTTAGAACCGTGCACCATGTGTGCGGCGGCCATATCATTTGCGAGAATAAAAAATCTGTATTTCGGCGCAACCGATGAAAAAGGCGGAGCGGTTGTCAGCGGCGTTAAATTTTATGATGCAACAACTTGCCACCACAAACCTCATTATGAAGGGGGAATTTGTGCCGAAGAATGTGCTGCATTGTTAAAAAATTTTTTTAAGCAGAAACGTTAAAAATTTTAAGTGTTTAAAAATTTTTGCATAGCCGGTAAAGCCGCGAGAGCATCGGAGCGGCCTAGCTCATAAACCTTAGGTTGTGTCGCAGTGTTTTTTTCCATATGACTTATTTTTTCAGAGCGGCTTGGACGAATCACAAAAATTTCTCGGTTTTTTTCCATTTGCTCTATGTCTTGCATTTGCGCGTTATACATAATATGACGTTCGGCAATGGCACGAGCAAATTTGGGATAATGCCGGTATATCAGTGGGGCTAACCACGCAAGTTTGTTCTTTTTTTTGCGGTATCCGGCATTGCGTGTTTGCACGACCACACATCTATCGTAGCCCATTTTTTGAAACGCACGAATCGGAACACTGTCACAGATACCGCCATCAAGAAAATCTTGACCGTTAATGTGGCTGATGTGCGAAACAAAAGGCATGGAAGCCGAAGCTCGCAAATAAGGCATTTTTTCGCGTAGCTCTTCGCAAAGAATATATTCAGCTTTACCAGTTTGCAAATTACTGCAAGTTACATAAAATTTTGTCGGAGACTGTTCAAAAGTTTTATGATCAAAAGGAAACAATTTTTCCGGAAGCTCGTGATAACAAAATTGTTCGCCGACCATATTGCCGGTGGTAAGCCACGAATAATAGCTCATATAACGTTTGTCGTTTGCGTATTTTAGTGTGTAAGCTATGCTTCGTCCGTGTTGTTTTGAAACAAAAGCACACCCGTGTATGGCACCGGCGGAAACACCGATAACTCCGTCAAACGTTATGCCGTTTTCCAGAAAAACATCCAAAACACCGGCTGTATAAATGGCACGATGAGCGCCGCCTTCCAAAATTAAGCCGGTTTTCATTGTACCCCGCAGGTAACAATATGGTTTTCCGATTGTGCGGCAATAAATTCCGGTGTGAAATTTTCCTGTTTTCCATCTTGATTTTTGCAAGAGCCTTTTTCTAACATACCGTTTTTGTAGCGCATCCGTCCGAGTAGCTTGCCTTGATCGTCATATATATCCACCTGACCATGCAGCAATCCGTCTTTGTAGTGCGCACTTATTTTAATTCCGCCGGTGGAATAATATATTTTGTCTATTCCGTTTTTTATGCCTTGTTTGAAATAAGCACGTTCCAATTCTTTGCCTTTTTCATCAAAGAAAGTTGTCAGACCGTCCCGATATCCTTTTACATAATTTTCTATGCTGATATAGTGCCCGTTCAATTCGCGAATTCTTTTCCCGTTAAGCGGTTTACCTTTTTCATTCAAACAGAAAATCAGACCGTCAGATTCGTGTCTGCATTGATAATTTTTCTGTTCATCTTTTTTTCCGGCAGAAGCATTTTGCAATCCGCTCAGAGTTATTCCGATAATCAAGACAAAAAAATATATTTTCTTCATTTCAAATCTCCATAAGTTACATAATAGGTTGAAAAATTTAATTTTCAAGCAGTTTTTTGCAGTGAACCGAAACCTGAAAAAATTAATAAAAAATTAAGAAAAAATATACGGAAATTACGAAAAAAATGCTTGAATGTGACAAAAAAATATGCTACGATGAATACAAATGAAGAAAGGTGAGCGATATGACCAGTAAAGAAGACATTTTAGCACGTGCCAAAAAAATTAAGGCAGCCGGAATCAAAAGGAAAGTAAAAGAAAAGCTTTACATGCCGCCTGTAGTCAGAAGGCTTATTACAACGTCTCTTATTGTTACCGGTGCGTTGGGTATAAAAGGTCAGACTGAGGATATTCAGGATCAAGTGAGTCAAACTGTAACAACAACTTATGATGCTTTCAAAAATGACATGATTAATAATCGTGTGTCTTTTTTGCAAACGCTGGATTCTCTGGCAAGAGAACGCGTCGATGTAATGAGCCGAGCTGAAAAAAGCAGAAATGTTCGTAACGCTTTAAATCAAATATTCGGTAAGGAAAATGTTCCGGCAGCTTGCTACAGATACTATTGCGGGTTTGCGGGGTTTAATACCATTCGTGATGCGGCTGAAGCGACAGGGCATCCGGAAATTGTTGAGTTTCTTAATTCTACTCTCACCAATCAGAATTACTGTCCTTCTATTATAAGCGATTTGGATGCGGCATGCAGAAAACTGAAAGTTGATAATCCGAAAGGTTTGACGGCTGCTCAGTATATAGAAAAAGATTTGGCGGATGAACGCGTTGGTATTGGGGTATATGCTTGCGTTATTCCCAGTTCAAGAAACAGCAGCAGTGGAAAGCACTTTATATTTATTGCGCCTGCGTTGAACCAAAACGGAGAGGTTATGCGTGATGAAAAAGGCCGGGCTATTTTGTGGGAATATAGTTTTAATTCCAACCATGTTTCTATGATTACGGGAAACTTTAAGCCTTTAGCAATGACTAATTTGAATCAAGTCAGTGAAAAAAGAAAAGAAGTTGATTTGTTGATGGCATGGATGGAAATGAACAAGGATAAAGTTTATAGTCCGATTGATGTGGAAGAAAAGTTGGCAAAAGCTGAGCGTGTTAACGCTCCTAACAGTATGTATAAGCCTATTGAGGGTCGTGTACATTAGGAGCAGAATGTTTTGATGATGTATAAAAAACGCCCTGTCAATAAAGGCAGGGCGTTTAGTTTATTTAGCTTTAACTGTTTCAGCAAGCATTTATACAGCCGAAACTCCAAGCCACTCTGGCAGAGCAAATTCTCTGGAAGGCTTCAACTTTTTCAAGCTGTGCCCAAGAAATGCTCGGCAGTTTCAAAATCTCTTTTATGCATGCCGGTACATGAGTTTTTTTGCCGAACAAGTCGACCAACTCAAGGTTTGCAAACACCGGAGTGCCGTCATACCTCTCGAAATCGGCTATCACGGTGCCCTCATCGTTTTCAAAGAAATCGAATCTGAGCGGTTCACCATCTTCCGCTTCGCAGCGGAGAACAAACAGCAATATTTTCTTCATTTCAAATCTCCATTGATTGCAATAATAGAATTAAAATTTAAACAAGCAATTTTTCAAGCTTGAAAATTTAGTGAAAATATACATAAATTCAAAAAAATACTTGACTTGGACAAAAGTAAGTGTTATGCTTGACATAACAACAATAAATGGTGAAGAATATGACAGGCCAGGAAAATAATACAAAACAAGACACAGAGTCTAAAAGTATTTGGAATAGAATGAAAAAAATTTATATGTCTCCCGCGGTTAGAAGGCTTATTACCACAACGCTCATTGTTGCCGGTGCATTTAGTGTGAAAGGACAAAATAAGGCGGATACAGAGCAACCGGAAGAAGCGATAAAGACAACATATGTCGCTTATAAAAACGATATGATGAACAGACGTGTGTTTTTTTTGAAGATTTTAGATGCCTTGACCAGAAAACGCGTTGAATTATTGCAAAAAGCGGAAAAAAATAGAAACCTTTACACAACATTAAATACCATCTTCGATAAAAAAGCACCAGCACTTTATTGTGGATTTGCAGGGTTTAATACCATTCGTGATGCAGCTGAAACAGCCGGACTTTGGGAAGTTGTTGGTTTTATAAAAGGTCTTACCAATCAGAACTATTGTCCTACCATTAAAAAAGATTTGGAAAAGGCCTACAAAAAACTAAAAATTGATAATCCTAAAGGTTTGACGGTTTCTCAGCGTATAGAAAAAGATTTGAAAGATGAACGTTGCGGAATGGGGGTGTATGCGTGTGTTGTTTATGGCCCTAGAAATCGTAACAGCAGACAACATTTTGTGTTTATTGCACCTGCATTAGATGCAAATGGTAAAGTTATGCGTGATAAAAAAGGCCGGGTTATTTTGTGGGAATATAGTTTTAATTCCAACCATGTTTCTATGATTACGGGAAACTTTAAGCCTTTAGCAATGGCTAATTTGAATCAGATCAGCGAAGAAGGTAATGCCGTTGACTTGTTGAGTAACTGGATTGAAAAGAATCCAAATAAAATATATAATATGATGAATTCGCTAAATGAAAATACATTGGCTCGCGATATTGATAACAAAGATAATAAAAACAATGACGAGGCCAGAGTAAATATTAATGTTAAAGACGGTGATGATGCAAAGACCGATGGAAATAATAATAGCAATGACAATA
>JAKSUO010000086.1 GCA_024408895.1 Alphaproteobacteria bacterium
AGCTGATCCGATGCACATTAAGACCGAGTTGTTACAATACGGTATTGGTGTTGAGGAAATGGGTGGCGAATGTTTGTGCGCCGAAATTTCAGCTAAAAAGCGCATTAATATTGATAAGTTGGTTGATGCAATTTTATTGCAGGCGGAAATGCTTGATTTGAGGGCTAATCCAAACCGAATTGCCGATGGCGTTGTGGTTGAAGCAAAAATGGAAAAAGGCCGTGGTTCGGTTGCAACTGTTTTGGTTCAAAGAGGTGTTCTCCATATCGGGGATATTTTGATTGCCGGTAAGGAATGGGGGCGCGTTCGCGCAATGTTTAACGAACATGGCAAAAAAATGCAGGAAGCCGGACCGGCTACACCGGTTGAGGTTATCGGTTTGCAAGGTACACCAATGGCCGGCGATAGTTTTGTTGTGGCTAAAGACGAAGCACAGGCGCGCGAGGTTACCCTTTATCGTATTCGTAAAGAGCGCGATGCTAAACTGGTTAAGAGCGCAAAATCGGCTATGGAACAGATGATGGATAAAATTAAGTCCGGTGAATCTAAACATTTGGGCGTTATAATCAAAGCAGATGTTCAAGGTTCAATTGAAGCGTTGGAAAATTCGTTGAACAAGCTGTCTAATGATGAAGTCAGTGTTCAGGTTTTACACTCTGCCGTTGGTGGAATTTCCGAGTCCGATATTACATTGGCAAAGGCCTCTGATGCGTTTGTCATCGGCTTTAACGTTCGTGCTAATGCACAGGCGCGGGATATGGCTCATCGTGATAACATTGATATTCGCTATTATTCCATTATTTATGATGTTGTTGATGATGTGAAGAAAGCTTTGGAGGGTATGTTGACGCCTGAATTGCGCGAGAAAATTTTAGGTTATGCGCAGATTCGCAATGTCTTCAATATTACCGGTGTTGGCAAAGTTGCCGGCTGTATGGTAACTGAGGGTATGGTTAAACGCGGCGCCAAAGTCAGATTATTGCGTGATAACGTGGTTATACACGACGGTAATCTCGGTCAGCTCAAACGTTATAAAGATGACGTTAAAGAAGTTAAAGAAGGCTATGAATGCGGAATGAGCTTTGAAAATTATAGCGATATTCAAGTTAATGATGCAATTGAGTGCTACGAAGTGGAAGAAATTACCAAAACCTTGTAAGCGGGAGAGATAAAATGGCGGAAAATTTATCAAATAGGCAATTGCGTGTTGGGCAGGAAGTGCGCAAGGTGATTGCCAACGCAATTGAAAACGGAGAAGCGCGCAGCCCTGAAATTGCGGAAGCTTTTATCACAATTACTAATGTGATTATGTCTCCGGATTTAAAATATGCCACAGTTTATTTGACAACGCTGAACGGAAAAAATATCGGTATTATTTTAGAACAGTTGACAGCCGAAAAATGGGTGTTCAAAAAGTTGGTAGCCGATAAACTAAGATTACGCTTCACACCGGAAATTAATTTCCGTGTTGATGATACATTTGACGAAGCGGAAAAAATTAACCGATTGTTTAACGATCCTAAAGTTAAAGCTGATTTGGAAAAAACAATTGAGGAAAACGAAGAAGTTGTATCTTAATATACACTGAATCACAAAAACTTACTAAAAGCCAACATCTATCGTCATCTTGGCATAGCACAGTTACGATGTTTTGTCCCGATACACGGCATTATCTGTGGGCAATTTTCTCTGCGAGCCGGATAATTACAGAAAATAATTTCGTAAATATTCCGCCAAATCTGCTGTATTGACACGAATTTGTTCCATTGTGTCACGGTCACGAATGGTAACGCTTTCCGGTTGTTGCTCAATGGTTTCAAAATCTACCGTTAAGCATAGCGGCGTGCCGACTTCATCATGACGACGATAGGCCTTGCCGATATTGCCGGTGTTTTCAAGTGCTACACGACCGATACCGAGTTTCATAAGCTGTGTCTTTAATTCATGGCATTTTGCCATAATCTGCTCATTGTTTTTCTTTAATGGAATAATTGCCACCTTAATCGGCGCCAAATGCTTTTTGAGTTTTAAAACCACACGACTGTTGCCGTTGCCTAAATCTTCTTCTTCGTAGGCTTCGGTCAAAACGGCTAAAACACCACGTTCAATTCCCATGGAAGGTTCAACTACAAATGGAATAATCCACTTTCCGCTATCGTCTTGAATACAAAGCTTAGTCGTAGATTCTTTATTTTCATGGCAGTGTGCTTCCAATGAAAATTCTTCCTGATTTTTGGTGTGATTACCCAAGTCATAATCACGGCGATTAGCAATGCCTTCCAGTTCTTCCATACCGTGCGGAAATTGATATTCAATATCATAGCAGGCTTTGGCATAGTGCGCCAAGTCATCGTCCGGTGTTTTATAAATATTGATATGCTCAAGTTGCAACCCTTGATCAATCCACCATTGAATACGAGCTTCCTTCCATTTTTCGTGCCATTCTATATCTGTTCCCGGATTTACGAAAAATTCCAACTCAGCTTGTTCAAATTCACGCACCCGAAAGATAAAATTGCGTGGTGTAATTTCATTACGGAAAGATTTTCCTATTTGCGCAATACCGAAAGGTAATTTGCGTGAAGTTGAATCTACAACATTTTTGAACTGCGTGAAAATGGCTTGCGCTGTTTCCGGACGCAGATAAGCTATGTTTTCATCATTTTCAACCGGACCGACCTGCGTTTTAAACATCAAATTGAATGGGCGAGGTTCGGTTAAATCCGTTGAACCGCAAACCGGACATTTCCCCCCGATTTGGTCGGCTCTGAAACGCCCCTTACATTTTTTGCAATCAACCATCGGATCGGAGAAAGTATCCTTGTGACCGGAATAGTGCAGAACTTTTCTGTTTGTCAGAATGGCTGAGTCCAACCCTTCAACATCATCGCGTTCATACACCATTGCGCGCCACCAAGCGGCCTTTAAGTTATTTTTCAATTCAACGCCGAGCGGACCGAAGTCATAAACGCCTTGCATTCCGCCGTAAATATCGGCATTTTGAAAAATAAAACCTCTTCTTTTACATAAAGAGACCAACTGTTCCATAGTTGTTGCAACCATTTTTTTTATCCTTATTTTTAATATTGACTGTTTTTTAATTAATTCGTTTTACACTGAATAACAATAAAATGCAAGGGGTAACATAGAATGAAAAGAACAAAAGTTGCATTAATTTACGATTTTGATGAAACATTAAGTGTGACATATATGCAAGATTATGTGTTAATTCCGGAATTAGGTTATAAACCGGCCGATTTTTGGCGTGAAGCAAATGAATGGTCCGCCAAAAACGGAGTTGATCAAATTACCGGCAGTATGTTTTATTTCAAACATCTTTATGAAAAAAAAGGCATTAAGCTGACCAAGGCAAAACTCAAACGTTATGGAGAACCGATAGAGTTTTTTAAAGGGGTTGAAGATTGGTTCACACGCATAAACAAATATGGACGCTTTTTAGAATTGGATATAGAACATTATATAATTTCTTCCGGTTATGAAGAAATTATAGAAGGTTGCAAAATCAGGAAATTTTTTAAGGATGTATATGGATGTACCTTTGTTTTCGGAGAAAACGGGACACCTGTTTGGCCGGCGCGTGTCGTGAATTATTCGGGAAAAGTTCAATATCTGTCTAAGATAAATAAAGGAATTGGAAAATACGACGACAAAGTCGTTAATGAATATATGCCTGATGAGGAACGCCGCATACCTTATACGCGAATGATTTATTTTGGTGATGGACAAACAGATGTTCCGTCAATGAAAATGGTAAAAAATCACGGCGGAAGCGCAATAGCAGTTTACAAACCACATACACGCAAAAAAGAAAAGGCCGTGGCAATGTTGTGTGAAAATAGGGTGAATTTTGCACTCCCTGCGGACTATCGTGAAGATAAAGAAATTGATTGCGTTGTGAAAACGCTTCTTAATCGTATTGCCACCGAACGTGATTTGGAAGAATTGAAGAAAAAAGAGGATAAAAAGAAAAAAATGTAAATAAAAGCTATTTTTTTGCATATTCTCAATTTGATTGTCATTATAAATGATATTTATGTTTTGGCCTATTTACATAGGCCAATATTCATTTTGCTTTATTTAAATGATTTTTTTTGTTGACAGGTTTTATGACAAATGTTAGATTGCCGTCAGTTTAATTATAATTCTTAAATTATTGTTCTATGGTATACGTAGGTATTGTCGGGGCACTGACGTCCCGCGGACAAAATCTTGTCCAAATCATTAAAAAGTCAACAGGAGTATGCAAATTGCTATTCACTGTTGATAGTGAGTACCAAGCCAATGACATTGGCAAAGGGGAATATCGCACGGTGGATGAAGCTGCTGCCGTACAGTTTGGCCCTTCTTTTGTGGTAATTGATGTCATGGAAGAGGGATATAAGGAACGGGCTAAATTGTATCGCTTCTATGGCATCCCTGCTATTGTTGGCGGTGCTGAGATTTCCGAGCAGGAGATTACCACTCTTGAGAAAGGGTACAACACTCGTTGCCGGACTTTTGCACCGGTCATTATTGAACCGTCTCTCATTACGGAGGCCGCTCAGACTGCATTTAACGCGATACGGAAAATCTTGAAATGGATTTACACCCAGCCGGTCAAATTTGAAAAGCAAGTTTACTATAACTTGCTATCAAAAATCAATTTGTCCGGCGCAACTTCATGATGACATCCGAACCGAACTTAACAAAAAAAAGTTAATCTGCGTGATTAACTTTTTTTTGTTATATTTTTTAAGTCAAAATAACGTCGTTTTGGGGAGGATTGCTCTTTCAAACCCTTGGATTTGTAGTATACTCTGCTTGTTGACTAATCCTTTTAACGTATCAAACTTTATATTTCTTCACCAACATACATTCCGATATCGCGTGCAGCTTGAACATAAGGGCTTTTTGCATCCAATCCTGTTGTACCGGCCGCAACAACTTTATCTAAAGGAAATGAGGTGACATTACCTTTGGTATAAGCAACCATGCAATTTGTTTGTCCCTCTTGTAATAAACGCACGGCTGTTGCGCCCAAAACAATGGCTAAACCGCGGTCAAACGCCGTAGGATTACCGGAACGCTGAACGTGTCCGAGTTTAGTCACGCGAGTTTGAAATCCATGATAATTTGAATTGATTAAATTACTTAAATAATCACCGATACCGCCGTTAATTTTTTC
>JAKSUO010000087.1 GCA_024408895.1 Alphaproteobacteria bacterium
TAAATATAAGATACTACCTCCGCATCCTCCATATTCCGCATTTGATCTGCGTCCGTAGTGGTCGTATCGTATGCTGCTTCAACAACATAGGGTGTGCGAAATTCGCGCAGGATGTCCAACTCGCTACTGGTCTCCTCTATATCATCATCGATGTTGTAATCGCTCTCCGCGTAATCCGAACCAAATTCGATCGGCAACTCATTCTCCTCATCTGCCGCCGTTCTCAAATTGGATGTCTCTTCGTCACTTTCAGTTGTTTCTGCATTTGCGCTGCCATTTTCCACAAAATTCACATCTTCTGCCGAATACTGCCCGACATTGGAATCCGTTACGCTTTTTTTGCCGGACATAAAACCGTTAATTGTTTGTCCGTTGAAAAAGCCTAAACAATAAGCGCTATAAAGCATTATACCTGCTAATATGAGCCACATTGACAATGAACTCAATATTTTCGGCAACAGCTTATACAAAATATAAAGGCTGGTAACAGCCATCACCACGGAAACAAATCCCATGCCCTGTGCGAAAGTGCTGTCGCTTTGGGTTCCCATTCCGCCCCAATACATAGCGTACAGGAAAAATATCCCGAGCAAAGTATTTTTCAAAAAATTCATGCAAATACCTTTTCTCTATCAAAAAACGATACGTTATTAGAACACAGTTTTTTTCATATTGCAAGCATTTCTACTGATATGTTCGCTATTTATATAAATCAGGCAAAGGCTTGTTAGGCGTTTTTTTGTTGCTTTTTTTATGTTTTTGTTTTACCTGATGCATAATCAAATCATTATCCAAAGCTACATTTTTTCCAGCATACAAAGCGGCATTTAATTTTTCCATTTGTTCCTTAAATTCGCTTTCTCCGATACACTCGGCCAAATCGTATAAATTATTTATATTTTGATGAGGAAAAGTTTGGCTGCCCCACCTTAATAAATTATCGCGCGCACTCCGATAATCACCGGCTTGCAAATCTTTGGAAATTTCTCCCGATAAATGTGCGTGTGATTGATTTTTAATATCGTTTATGCGCCGTTGCAATAATATATAACTTAAAAGCAAACCGGCAAAAAACGCACAAACAACGATGAGCGCAAGTTGCATATAATTTGCTTTTGCAGGCAACGCTGTACTTGTTGCTTCAGGTGAGGCTTTCGCCGATTGGTCAGCTATCTCAGTATTTATCTCAGATGTTCCTATATTATCCGGCTGTTTTTCCGATGTTGTTTGTCCTTTTACAAAAATTTTGGCAGCCGGCACGGTTGCATACGACATTTTTTGCTTATTAACATCAAACCACGGCACTGTAATTTCCGGCAAAATCTGTTCACCGCCTTCTTGGGGAATATAAACAACGCGCACAATTGCCTGAGAAATAATTTTATCACCGTGTTGCACTGAAGTAATCTCCGGATTTTCAGGATATTGCTTCATATTTTCACTTTCCGGAAGAATAATGTCCGGTAACTGGGTTTCGGCAACACCGGACGCCGTCAACGTCAATTCACGCGCAACCGTTTCACCAACTTTAAATTTAGGATGATTGTCCGCCCATTTTGAAACCAGATTGACGGCATCTGCCGGCAACCACCAATTATCTCCAGCTTCAACCGCAATCGGTTTAACATCAATCATTTTTGTTTTTGTTTTCAAAACAACCGGCTTTTGAACGCCGAACATATTGTCAATATTCATATCAAAGAACTTGAAAAAACCACCGATATTCTGATGCGAAGGTTGTGTATCTTCAAAAGAAACGTAAAAACCTTCTATTTGCGCCACCGGCAGAGCCATACGGCCGCTTTTTTGCGGAAACAATGCATAGAAAAACTTAATTTCTCTTGTTCCGTCTTTATCTTCAACTTTAGGATCGCCCAAACTTTTAATAATCCAGTCCTTGCTATCAGCAAATACCGGATTTTGTTGCAGTGTTATTCCACGATTATCATAAAGCGTAAGCACCGCATTGATTTGTTGTTGAACATACGGATTTTCGTTATCTACCGTCAATTCGGCCGAAAAGCTAGGCTCTTGCGCCACATTTCCGTTTGTCTTTTTATCAGGCTGCGCCGTTACTGTGCCGGCCGGCAAGATGTTAATTTCTATCGGTGAAGTTTTAAAATTTCCAACCGTAATTGCCGGAATAATATACTTCCCCTCACCGCTCGGAAGCAAGCTGACATTCCATTTTCGTTTTTGAGTTCCTTTCCCGTTGATGAAACTTGTTTGAAAGGATGTTGATGTCCCGTATATCGTAAAGTCTTTTTGCAGCACAGATAAATCCGGTTGCAACATATTACCGTTATCTCCTTCGTATGATATTTTTAATTCTATCGTTTCACCGAGCGGAACTTGCGAATTATCCACCGTTGCATTTAAAGTTTCAGCCACTGCCAAGTTGGCACAAAACACCGTTCCGATTAAAAACATCACTATTTTTTTCATCATAACACCTTTATTCATTTTGATAACGCTTCATCTTGTATTCTTTTTCAATAAATGCTTTTAAAAGCCCGCCTTTATCTTCAGGAATTTCCCTTAATTTCTGCAATCTGGCGCGAATTTTTTCATTTTCTTCGGCCGAACGTTCACCCATTTGAGCCTGCAAAACTTCAGCTTTTTGTTCACCGTTAGGATCTTCGTGTCCGAAATATGCCTGCCTTTCGGCTTGTGCTTCAAAATCTGGTTGCTGATTGTTATCTCCGCTATTTCCTTGCGGGTTTGAGCGTTTTTCCTGACCACTGCTACCGCTGTCACCGTCTTTTTGCTCATTATCCTGCTTTTCTGACGGTGATTGTTGCTGATTGCCTTGCTCTTGTTGTTGCGGCTGAGGAGACTGCTCATCATCATTTTGTTGTTGCTGACTTTGTTGCGTCTGTTCCTGTTGGGCGTTGTTTTCGCCCTTTGGTTCGGCTTGCTGTTGTTGCTGACTTTCCGATTGTTTTTTCTGCTGTTGTTGTTTATTATCCTGTTGCTGTTCGTTATTTTGATTTTGTTCTTCGTTGTTTTGTTTCTGTTCGGCATTATTTTGATTATCTTCTGCCGATTGCTGATTTTGACCTTGCTGATTTTGAGTTTGCTTATTCTGTTGTTGTTTGTTTTGTTGTTTTTGTTTTTCCTGTTGTTGCTGTTGATTTTGCTGCTGTTTTTTCAGATATTCCAAATTAAACCGAGCGTCCTCAAAATTTGCATCCGTTTTCAAAACCTGTTCATATTTTTTAATGGCTTCATCAATTTTTCCGGCCTTTGCCAACGCATTGCCCTGATTATATAATGCCGTTGTGTCATTTAAAGATGAAAATGCCGCCAACGCCGTTTCGTAGTCGCCGCTTTTATATGCCGCCGCGCCTTTCCACTGTTTATCTTCAAACTTATCCGCTGCCTTGACATATTCGCCGTTTTTAAAATATTTCAAACCTTCTTGATTATTGTTTAGGAACATTCCCGCATACGCCGTATTTGCAAAAATCATCAACAACAGTATAGCCAACACACCTTTCCGAAAATAATATAAAAGCAGCATTGCCGGCAACCACAAAAGAAAATAACCGCCGTCTTCCCAAACACTTTGCATATTGCGACTTTGTTTCAATGACTTGTGCATTAAATCATTGATTTTTGTGGTTAGGGGCGCCAACTTTTCGTTATAGTTCAAATACAAACCTTTTCCCTTATCGGCAATCATTTGCAATTTATCATTTTCGTAATCGCTAACCTTGATAATATTAACATCAAAACCTTCTGTTCCGGCTTGTTGCGCACTTTCCAACGCAGCGTCAAATCTTTCGCCCACATCGGCGGTCAAAATCACCAGATTACCTTTTTTATAGCCGACTTCGCGCAATCTTTGCACTGCCATTTCTATTGCTCTGTCTAATCTATCCCCGTTTTCCGGCATAATACTGCTGTCCACATTCGGTAATAAATTGTCAACAAGCTTGGTATCTTCAGTCATCGGGGTAATCATAAACGGCTCACGAGTATATACGATAAATCCGGTTTCCGTTGTTTGCAAATCAGCCAACAAATCTTTGATAATATATTTAGCCCGCACAATGCGGCTTGGGGAAACATCTTTACTCCACATATCAGAAGATAAATTGAGCATAATCATCACCGGATTGTCAACACTCAATGCCGGATTATCTTTCTTTTCCCATGCAGGACCGGCCGCGGCAACAGTCAAAACAAAAGAAATAATTGCCGCCAATATGTATGGTATGCGACGCTGTTTGTTCTCACCTTTAATCAGCAGATAATTTAATAAATTTTCATCACACACTTTGGCCCAAGAAGATTGTATTCGTTCATCTTTCCATAAAATTCGCAACAAAACAACGGTAAAAATTAAACCGATAAGCAGATATGGTCTTAAAAAATGAAAATCTTGCAATACAGACATCTTACCCGACCTTTCGCATTATCATCATCAGCAACATAAACAAGAACAACGCCGCCAATGTCGGAATATAGAATAAATCTTTGGTTTCCTGCACATAACGTCCATCTTGTGTTTGCGGTTCCAATTCATCAATTTTTTCATAAATTTTTTGCAATGAATTGACATCTTTGGCACGAAAATATGTTCCGGCTGTTGTTTGCGCCAGTTTTTTTAATCCCGCTTCATCCAAAGTACTGTTTTTCGGCATACTAAACAAACCGTCTAAGAAAGAAACTTCGTCACTGCCTACACCGATGGTGTATATTTTTACATTTTCATCTGCCGCCAAGCCAACCGCTTGAGGCATTGAAATACTTCCGTCATTATTTTCACCGTCCGTCAACAAAATAATAACTTTGGCACTTTCATCATCAGTAGGCATATTTTTCAACGCTACTCCCACGGCATCACCAATAGAGGTTGAATTACCGGCCATACCGGCATCGGTTGCCTCCAACACATCTTTTAAAGACTGTTTATCATAAGTCAGCGGCACTTGCATATAAGCTCTGGTTCCAAATAGCACCAAACCTATTTTATCCTCCGTGCGCTTATCCACAAATTGGCCGACAACGTGTTTAACGGCAGATAATCTGTCGTAATATTTTCACTGATAGGCAAAATCTCTTTCCTGCATAGAATTGGATATATCAACACTAAGCATAATATCCCG
>JAKSUO010000088.1 GCA_024408895.1 Alphaproteobacteria bacterium
CTCATCCGCCGCAACAGACATCACAAAATCCGGCATATTATATCGTGCACGCAATTTACCAGCCACAATTCCAATCACACCCTGATGCCAATCTTTTCCGTATGCAAAAACCATCGGATATGTTGATACTTTACTTTCTGCTTGTTCTATGGCTTGCAACAACACATAATTTTCAATTTCTTTGCGTTCAATATTAAACTGATTAAATTTTTCAGCCAACGTCCGTGCTTCAATATCATTTTCACAACATAGCAACTTACTTCCCAAAGCGGCATCACCGACACGTCCGCAAGCATTAATACGAGGGCCCAAAACAAATCCCAAATGATAAGCTGACGGCGCTTCTTTCATCTCTAAAACAGCCATCAAATTTTTCAAACCGACATTTCCCTGTGCCGCCATAACTTTCAAACCTTGCTTAACATAAGCCCGATTTAAACCGCGCAAAGGCACTACATCGCACACAGTTCCGAGAGCCACCAAATCAAGCATTTTCATCAAATCAGGTTCAATCCTGTTTTGATAAAAACCATGTTGACGCAGCAACCTATTAACTGCCACCAAAAACATAAAACCAACCCCAACTGCCGACATATACTGCAAATATTTATACGGATTATCATCGTCCACTCGTTTTGGATTCACCACCGCATATACTTTAGGTAAAATCACTTCAGCTTCATGATGATCTATTACAATAACATCAAACCCGTCGTCGGTCGCTCTGTTTAATACATCAAATGCTGTTGTGCCGCAGTCTATGGTAATTACCAACTTTACTTCTTTTGCCTTAAACTCAGCAAAGGCTAAATCGCTCGGTCCATAGCCTTCATCTCTGCTCGGAATATGAATACACGGTTCAATTCCGTTATGTCTTAAAAAGCGTGTTAATTCCGATGTTGAAGTTGCACCATCCACATCATAATCGCCGATAATGGCGATTTTTTCGGAATTTTCTATGGCTTTAGCCACCCGTTCGGCCGCTTTTTGCATATCTTTCAAAACGCAAGGGTCAGGCCTAATTTTGGGTTGCAAAAAGTCCGTGGCGGTTTCCGGCGTTATACCGCGCAAGCACATCATGCGGGCAATTTGCAAAGGCACTTCGCTCACCGAAGCCACACGCGCGCACAATCCTTCATCAACATCTGCCGTTTTCCACACATTTCCGCCGAGGGATAATTTTTCAAAATCATTTGCCATTACTGTTTTTACACAAATAAAATTTTTATAATCTTTACCGAATTTAGCAGGCATCGGTCATTCTGACAAGCACAATTCAATTTTTCTCACAACATTTAAAATTAATTTGCTTTATAAAAAAATATTTACTATAATCCACCTAGACAATAACAAAGGAGAAAATAATGTTAAAATTTTTTAGATTTCTCGTTTTATCAGTGTTTGTCGTACTTTCAGCCTGTTCCAAAGAAGATGCCGAACAAAACGGATTGCAAAAAATTTCCGTAGTGGCACCAGATGGCAACACTCGGGTTGAATACAAGGTTGAAATTGCCGATACCAAAGAAAAAATATATAACGGTCTAATGGGGAGAACATCTTTAAGCAAGAACTCCGGCATGTTGTTTGATATTGCTCTTATGCCGCAAGATGTTGATATTGCATTATGGATGAAAGATACTCTTATTCCGTTGGATATGATTTTTGCGGATGAAAATGGCAAAATTTTTCACATTCACGAAAATGCCCAACCTAATGACATAACACCGATTTATCCACCGCAACGCCCGCAAATGGTGCTTGAAATCAACGGTGGACAATCGGCTGAATTCGGATTACAAATCGGCGATACGATTAATACCGATTTTCAAAAAAAATAATCACCGAATAAATATTCAATAAATTCGGAATCACAAAAAAGACTCTCCACGGAGAGTCCTTTTTTATGCAGTTCATTTTTTCTTAATCGGCATTAAACCGTACTGTTATTCCGAAACACAACCGAAAAAGCGCTTCATCTTAATAAAACAAGCACTCAGCGTTATCCGTTTCTTTGCTAAACACCTTGAAGATAATGATAAAAAGTTTGGATAGCTCAATAAATAGAAAGGGGGGATTTTAACATCATGTACAACAAGTACATAAGAAAATCCCCCTGGCAGTCAACCGTTATACAAGTTTTAGAACTTGTATTGATATTGGAAGGCTAACATGTTACTATGGTTATGATATTTCGCTTGCAAATCCTGACATTGTGCATCATTTTTATTGTTGTTGCGAACACGACCGTGCATCATAAATACATGCGCATAACCGAAATCAAACTCATGATTACCCATCATATAGCTGAAACCGGCAGATGCCCAAATACGATCAGAATCCGGAATACGATTCGTACGATAAGTATTGCTCGGAGTTGGGGACTGATCCCATGCAAGACCGGCACGCAACGTCCAATTATCGTTCAAGTAATAATCCTGACCGAGAGCGAACGTCCAAGCATCTTTCCATCTGTATTCAACATCGTTACGACCATTTTTTGCTATTAATCCAGGCCAAGATGATTTTCCCGGAAAAACAGAAAAACGATGCCATTGAATATATTTAACCGAGAAAGAAGTACCCCACTTCGGTGCAAATTTATGATAACCGGATAAAATCCAGCTTGTCGGTAATTCCGGATCAGACATTGACTTAAATTTTCCAACCAAGCACACACCCATTATCTCGCACAACATTTGCGCCGTTACAGGATCACTGGTGCTGATGTAATGCTTTCCGTGTGTGTGCTGTGTACTTTTTGCTCTATAAGACAAACCGATTCTGGAATCTTTATTAAATTCATACATTGCACCCAACTGATATGTGTGTGACCAACCTTTAACTCTGAAATCACTGTATAAACCTAAACCGTCAGGCAACTCCTTCTTATTCACATTAGATGTCAGCTTACCTTCAATATGGCGAATAATTCCGCTGGCTCCCAACGACAAACCATTATCAAATCTGTATGCTATTGACAAGTTTCCGTCAATAACTTCCAGTTCTGATTTACGTGTACCATTTTCAGATTGGGTTGCGGCATGGCTATCATGTTTGTATGATGTAGACAAGCCATAAGGCACATAAACGCCGGCACCGATAAACAATTTATCGTTAACATTGTATTGTCCCACTAAACTTGGCAGCGGCACAAAATAATCCATTTTATCCGTTCCGTATTCACTTTTTGCTTTTGCGGCAATTTCCGTCAAAGCCAAACCGGCTTGCACACCGGAATATTTAACCAAAGTCATACCGGCAGGATTATACCCCAAAGCGGATAAATCATCACCGACGACACCCAAACCGGCAAAAGAACGTCCCAACCCGTTAGCGGAAAATTCGTTTAACTGATAGCCGGCTGCATGAGCACTTGTTGCCCCAAGCAATAAAGCCAAGGCAGAAATTGCATAGATATTTTTCATTGTCACCTCTTATAAATTAAACCCACTTTAAGCTACTCTGATGTTCTGCAAAAATAAAGATTAAATTAGAAAGTTTAACGGTTTCTCAAAGGAAACTAATGATATTTTGGGGCATAAACATTAATAATATATCATTTAATTTGTGGATAACTTTGTTTAATGTAATTTTAATAAACTGGATGTAGAATGTCAGCAGAGTTAATTTTGAAAGAGTGGGACAATGGCAACAGTAAACGAAACCGACTTTTCGGATATATATATCATTCCTGACGGAACGGCTTATATTTGGGGGAGAAAGACCCCCAGCGGTTTAGTTCAGGTTCAACCTGACGATTATGATGAATTTTATCAAACCGTAAAAGACACTTATGACGGTAGCAACCCGAGTTATTTGGTAAAATATAAGGGGTTAAACTATCGTGTGGAACGAACAGTAACATTGGACGGACAACAATACTGCGCCCGTAAAATGCCACACACGGTTCCGGATATTAACAAACTCGGAATTGAAGAAAAACTGCTCAATTATTTAAAATCCCTCAGCGGTTGCGCCGGACTGATTTTGTTGGCCGGTACAACAGGTTCCGGTAAAACAACAACATTATCCGCTTTATTGCGCGAATTTTTAATTCGTGACGGCGGTTATGCTTTCACTTTGGAAGATCCGGTAGAAATGCCGTTGGATGGTACATACCATACAGTAAACGGTGAATTAGGGATTTGCAAACAAATGACACCGCCGGGTGGTTCATGGGAAGCAGGCTTAAAATCCATGTTGCGTTCAAAACCGCGTTATGTGTATTTGGGCGAGATTCGTGATCCGGAAATTGCTTCTGAAGCCTTGCGTGCTGCCATTTCCGGCCACTTGGTATTATCAACAATTCACGCTTCAACCGTAACCGATGCCATTCAATCAATCGTCAAATATGCGGCGGCAACAGGTATTTCCGAAGAAATGGCCTTTGACTTGGTTGGTAACGGTATTTTGGCAGTATTGCACCAAACACTTGTCGGCGTTCCGAAACGCGCCCAATTGGAATATGTTTTTGCCAACCCGGACCCGACAAAAGGCGATCAGGTTCGCGGTATTGTCAAAAGCGGAAAAATGAACTTATCTACCACAATAGAAGCTCAGCGCATTCGTTTGAGCAGAGGCATATCATTGTGGGATAAATAATAAGAAAAGGATACAACAATGGATACAAACGACATAAAAAATGCTTCTGAAGCAGCAAAAACAACGTTTCAAAGCATTAAGAGTATATGCACTGATTTGAAAGATCGTAAATTTATGGCCGCCGGCAAAGAATGTTGGTCTTGCGGCAAAAACGTATATACTAAAAATTTAAAGGGCAAATATGTTGAGGTAAGAGGAAAGAAGATTCCGCTCACGGCAATTGTTATAGTCATTCTGCTCGGCCTGTTTATGATGTCATCTAGCGAAAATCCGAAGGAGTTGCCATTAACGGAAACAGCTTCCGCTGAGCAAGTCAACGTATTTCAGCAAGATGGCGTCAAGGTCTATGATATGCGTAAGTGCGATCAAGCGGCCTGCGGTTTATTGGAAAACGAAACAAATGAAATAATTTCCAAAATAGCCATAACGGTAACATTCTATAATCAACAAGGCGAACCAATCTA
>JAKSUO010000089.1 GCA_024408895.1 Alphaproteobacteria bacterium
ACACAGCTCAAGCATTAAAAGCCGGACATGAAGTTATAATTGTTTCCGCCGATAAAGATTTGATGCAGCTTATTCGCCCCGGAGTTTCATTTTATGATGGCATGAAAGACAAATTTTTCACACCGGAAGATGTTAAAGAAAAATTCGGTGTTTATCCCGATAAAGTGGTTGATGTGCAAGCTCTGGCCGGCGATAAAACGGATAACATACCCGGTGTACCTGGTATCGGCTTAAAAACGGCGAGCGAACTTGTTAATCAGTTTGGCTCATTGCAAAATGTTCTTGACCATGCCGATCAAATTCCACAGGCCAAGCGTCGCGAACTGATTTTATCCCACAAGGAAGATGCTGAAATTTCCTTAAAGCTAGTCACTTTAAAGGCCGATGTTCCGGTAACTCATGATTTGCAAGAGTTTAAATGCTGCGCCCCTAAGAGTGATAACTTATTGAATTTTGCTGACAAACTCGGCTTTAAGAGCATTCGCCCCAAACTGGAACAATGGATACAAGAACACAGCTGTAAAGATACTTCCGTTTCAGATAACAATCAGCAACCCGCGCCTCAAGAAGTAATTTATAAAACAATTAAAAAACAAAGAAGTATCAATGAATTAAAAAATAAGATTAAAGAATCACATCAAATATTTTTCCAAGTTTTATATGACGGGACGAAAATTGCCGGCTTCAGTATAAGCCCTATGCCAAATGAGGCTTATTATCTGCCATTACCGCAAAACCAAAATACAGATGATTTATTTTCGTTTTCAACACAATCCAATGATGCAGATACAGATGAAAAAACTATTCTGGATTTTATTCGGGAAATTATGGCTGATACCGATATTCTCAAAGTTACTGCCGATTTAAAAACCCAATGGCACCGATTGCAAACGCTTTATACCGAAAATATTGATATTTTCCCGTATGATGATATATCTGTTATGTCGTACGATTTGGATAGTTCCGAACACGAACATTCGCTGTCAGTTTTAGCACATCTGATTTTAAACTACGAATTGGCTGAGCCAAAAACATCTTCCAAAGTTAAGCAAATTGATTTTACGGCCGAAGAATATGGCTCTTATATATATGCGGCCGCGGATTGTATCAGCAAAATATACAATGCCTTAAAAGAACGTATTTTCAAAGAGAAAAAGACTTATGTTTATGAAATGCTTGATCGTCCTTTGATTGCCGTCTTGTATAAAATGGAAAAAAACGGCATTAAGGTCAACGAACAAAAACTCAAGGAATTAGATACCGAATTTGCCGAAAAAATGGCAATAACCGAAAAAGAAATATACAACTTAGCCGGCGAAGAATTCAACTTAAATTCGCCAAAGCAAATCGGTGAAATTTTATATCAAAAGCTCGGTTTGAAAGGCAAGAAAAACGTTTCCGGAAGTTTTAATACCAGTGCCGAAGTTCTGGAGCAATTGGCCGAAGAATATGAAATAGCCGCCAAAATTTTGGAATGGCGCAGTTATGCTAAGCTCAAATCAACCTATACTACCGCGCTTTTAGAAGTTCGTGATAACACCGGACGTGTACACACAACCTTTTCACAAACGGTTGTCAACACCGGACGCTTAGCTTCCTCTAATCCTAATTTGCAAAATATTCCAAATCGCAATGACATTGGACGCAAAATAAGGGCCTGCTTTGAAGCCTCTCCGGGATATAAGTTGGTTTCAGCCGATTATAGTCAGATGGAATTGCGCTTAATGGCCTCTGTTGTTGAAATCAAGGCCTTACGCGAGGCTTTTGAACACGGTGAGGATATTCATAGTGCCACAGCGGCTCGTGTGTTCAATTTGCCGCCTGATCAAGTGGACAGAGAACACCGCAGCCGCGCAAAAGCAATAAATTTCGGCATTATTTACGGAATTTCGCAATTTGGTTTGGCCAAACAACTTAATATTTCACGCGAGCAAGCCAAACAATATATAGATTCCTACTTTGCCATTATGCCGGAAGTGAAGGTTTATATGGATAAAACAATAGAATTTGCACATCAAAACGGCTGTGTATTTACCCCGTTTGGCCGAAAATGTGCGCTTTCGGGTATCAATAGCTCCAATCAACGTATTGCTTCATTTGCCGAACGTGCGGCAATTAATGCTCCCATTCAAGGCGGTGCCGCCGATATTGTTAAGTTGGCTATGCAACAGATTGACTATGCGCTGTCCCAAAACAATCTTCACGCAAAACTTTTGCTGCAAGTCCATGACGAGCTGATTTTGGAAGTTCGCGAAGATCAAGTGGCTGAAGTTTCGGCATTATTAAAGCAAGTTATGGAAAATGTTGTACCAACGGCGGTTAAAATGATTGTGGAAGTCGGCAGCGGATTAACGTGGGATGCGGCTCATTAGAAAGGAATCCTATGGGTTATTGCGATTATTGGAACAACACTTCAACCGCAAACATCAAATATCACAATGAAGAATGGGGCGTTCCGGTGCATAATGATTGTCGCCTCTTTGAATGTCTGATGTTAGAAGTTTTGCAGTGCGGTTTAAATTGGCAAATTATAATTAATAAACGCACCATTTTCCGCCGTTGCTTTGATAATTTTGATTTCAATAAAATCGCCGACTATAATGAACAAGACAATGAAAGAATTATGCACACGGAAGGTATGGTAAAAAGTCCGCATAAAATTGCGGCAATTATACATAACGCCCAAAAGTTTCAAAACATTCGCACCGAGTTTGGCAGCTTTGCTGCTTATTTATGGGCATATACCAACAATAAAACAATTTTATACGATAAGCACAGCGATGGTTATATTCCGGTTAGTAACGGATTATCGGTCAGAATTAGCAATGATTTGAAAAAACGTGGATTTAAATATGTAGGACCAACAACAATATATTCTTATTTACAAGCTTGCGGTATCATCAATGACCACGACAAAAATTGTCCGCGCTACCATTATATTAATGCGCATTTTCCGACAATCCGCCAACCAAGAGATATAGAGCAACAAATCCATTGCTTTGTGAATGAATAAAATATCGTTGACTTTTCAAACAATGCTTGCTAAATTCCCCCATAATCATTTATTTTTAAGTTATCATTATGGACATTAATAACGATTTTTTATCAGATTCTTACGACTTGCTTGGAAAAAATCCTTCCCGCAAGTGCAAAAAGTCTCAATCTAAGCCGGAAGAAAATGTAACGGCAAAAAAGAGAGTCCCTATTCAGAATGACAATCTTTACATTTTGCGCGACGAAAGTTTGTAAAGATTTCTACTGAACATCAGCAAAAAAATCCCGTATAAAAAATGCGGGATTTTTTTATTTAACTTGTTTTTAACTCGTTTTTATCTATTATATATAAAAATTTTATGCTGAGGTTTAGTGTGTTTGAATATCAGTTTTATAAAACAACAGAAACACCACACTCTTTGGTGATTTTTTTGCACGGCTATAACGGCAATTTGCAAGACCATCAATATGCTGTTGATTGGTTGTGTACAACTCTCAAAACTTCCGTTATCATCACACCGGAAGCGCCGCAACAATGTGATAAAAATCCCGATAAAAAGCAATGGTTCGGTATGCTTAAATATGATTCTGACCGGCGACGCTGTATGCCAGAAACATCAACTGACGAGATTTTTTCCATATATAACAAAGCCAAAGAAGATATTGACCACTGCGCTGCCGAAATCAACGAGTTCATCTCTCAAATACAGCAAAAATTCAACATCCCTGACAGCCGCACCTACCTTATCGGCTTTTCTCAAGGTGCTATGCTGACAATATACGCTGCTTTAACACGTTCTCAAACGCTTGCCGGTGCATTTGCCTTATCCGGATTGGTTGCCGGTTCAGAACTGCTGGCAAACAAGATTTCCGCTCATCCGCCTCTCTTTTTATTGCATGGTGAAAACGATTTGAAAGTTCAATACAAAACACTTTCGCAAAGTATGTTATGGCTAACGCAACACAAAATCAGTGCCAAAGCAAAGTCTTTTGCCGATTTAGCACACAAAATAAGCCAAGACGAAATAGATTATATTGCAGAGATAATCAATCAAACTTTGTAAACGCGTAGGCACAAGCCTTTAAAACCGGCAATCCTTCATCAGGTATGTTGAAATCCGGCGGATAAATATGCGTAATTAATTTACAAATATCATCTTCCGTTGCAACAAATTGCGGCAAAAAATGCCTGCAAAAAGCATAACTTGCCGCCGCAAGATTGCGTGTATCGTAGCCGATTTTCTGCAACAATACAGTTTTATCATTTTCATTAATTTTGTTCGCATCGGCAATTTCATACCACAAGCCGACACCTTTATCCGCAAATTTTTTCCACGGAAACATCAATCCCGGATCTGGTTTTCTGGTTGGCGCCACGTCTGAATGAGCTACAACATTCACAGCAGGAATATCGTAACGCCTCATTAAATCACGGCATAATCCTATTGCTGCTTTGATTTGCGCCTCAGGATACATTGTTTGCCCCATTTTCGGAGCGCTCAATTCAATTCCGATGGAATGATGATTAAGATTTTCCATATTGCGCCATCGGCTTGTTCCTGCATGAAAAGCACGTTTTTCTTCCGGTACAAGCTGAAAAATTCGTCCATCCGTACCAATTACAAAATGTGCGCTCAAATGCAAATTTTTCAACAGTTTTATCATCGACACGGCCTCATGTGTACTGCAATGCAAAACAATGGATTTTATTCTTGTTTTTTTCGGACGTTCGTTCCAATATGGCAACGGAATATAAGTTATCTTCTGCATTAGCCCTCCTACAATTTGATACAAGAATACTGCGTCGGATAATCTCTGTCATATTTGATTAATCCCAAATGAGTATTGCGCCTGTAACTGAAATAATCTGCTGTACTATACGTATCAATGTTGGAATTTTCAACATTTTCCACCCCAGAAAAACGCAATCTGTCTTGAACATAACCGCTCAAGTCAAATCAATAGGTTTCTTTGGTTTCCGGTTTCAAATATTTGGCATTACCTGCCGATTGCGCCCCAAAAACCGCGCGCATACCTTCTTTCG
>JAKSUO010000009.1 GCA_024408895.1 Alphaproteobacteria bacterium
TCGTATCGGCCGCTTGGTATTCCGTGCCGCTCAAACAAGAAATGATATTGAAATTGTAGGTATTAACGACTTAATTGATGTTGATTATATGGCTTATATGCTTAAATATGACACGATGCACGGTCGTTTTAACGGCAGTGTTGAAGTTAAAGACGGTAAGTTGGTTGTTAATGGTAAAGCTATTCGCGTTACAGCCGAGAAAAATCCGGCAGATTTGAAATGGAATGAAATCGGTGCCGATTATGTTGTTGAATCAACCGGTTTGTTCTTAACAAAAGAAAAGGCTCAAGGCCATATTGATGCCGGTGCAAAATACGTTGTTATGTCTGCACCGTCTAAGGATGATACACCAATGTTTGTTTGCGGTGTAAATACCGATTCTTATGTTAAAGGCACACAGTTTGTTTCAAATGCTTCTTGCACCACAAACTGCTTAGCACCAATTGCTAAAGTTTTGAATGATGTCTTTGGTATTAAAGAAGGTTTAATGACAACTGTTCACTCAACCACAGCAACACAAAAAACCGTTGATGGTCCGTCTGCTAAAGATTGGCGCGGCGGTAGAGCTGCAAGCGGCAATATTATTCCGTCTTCTACCGGTGCAGCTAAAGCTGTTGGTAAAGTTATTCCGTCTTTGAACGGCAAGTTGACAGGTATGTCTATGCGCGTTCCGACTTTGGATGTTTCTGTTGTTGACTTGACTGTAAACTTGATTAAGCCGGCAACTTATGATGCAATTTGCGCTGCTATGAAAAAAGCATCTGAAGGTGAATTGAAAGGTATTTTGGGATATACCGAAGATGCCGTTGTGTCTTCTGATTTCTTAGGCGATTCAAATACATCTATTTTTGATGCCAAAGCCGGTATTCAACTGACAGATACGTTTGTTAAAGTTATCAGCTGGTATGACAATGAGTGGGGCTATTCCAACAAAGTTTTGGATTTAATCGCTCACATGGCAAAAGTTAACGGCTAATTTTTAAAATTATGTTCCCCACCGTGTTATTCATTAACCGGTGGGGTTTCAAATATGTAAAAAGGAATATTAAATGCAAGAATATAAAACTATTGAAGATTTGGGTGATTTAAACGGCAAGGTCGTTATGCTACGCGCCGATTTGAATGTGCCGATGGATGAAAATTTCCATGTAACGAACACAGCGCGTATTGACCGCACGGTGCCGACAATTAAGTTGTTAATGAAAAAAGGCGCCAAGGTTGTTGTAATTTCTCACTTCGGACGTCCTGAAGGCAAGGGTGATACGAAAAATTCGCTGTCACACGTTGCGCCAGAATTGGAAAAAGCTTTGGGTTCAAAAGTTGTATTTGTTGAAGATTGTATCGGCGAGGCAGTGAAAAATGCCGTAGCTTCTGCAAAAAACGGCGAAGTTTTACTTCTTGAAAATTTGCGCTTCTATGATGAAGAAAAGAAAGGCAATGAAGAATGGGCTAAAGAACTGACAAAATATGCCGATGCCTATGTTTCTGATGCTTTTTCCACCGCACATCGTGCGCACGCTTCAATGGTTGCTGCGGCTAAAAATTTGCCGTCTGCTATGGGGTTATTGATGGCTGAAGAAGTAAATGCTTTAACAAACGGCTTGAATAATCCTAAACGTCCGTTGATGGCTATTGTTGGCGGGTCTAAGGTTTCCACTAAGTTGGATTTATTGAATAATTTGGTTAAAAAGGTTGATAAACTTGTTATATCCGGCGGTATGGCACACACATTTTTGAAAGTTTTGGGTGTTGCCGCTATTAACGAAGAAAATTCTTTGGTGCAGATGGATATGCTTGATACAGCTAAAGAAATTTTAGCAACTGCCAAGGCAAATAATTGCGAAATTATATTACCGAATGATTTGGTATGGTCAAAAGAATTCGCTGCCAATGCCGAACATAAAACCGTGGATTTGGATAATATTCCTGCAGGGGGTACATTGCTTGATGTTGGTGAAAAAACGGTTGCAACCATTAAAGATAAAATGGCTGAATGTAAAACTGTTGTTTGGAACGGTCCGTTGGGTGCATTTGAGTTAAAACCGTTTGATGCGGCTACCAATGCGGTTGCTCAATATGCGGCAGAATTAACACAAGCCGGTAAATTGATAACGGTTGCCGGTGGCGGTGATACGGTTTCATCTTTAGCCAGTGCCGGTGTGGACGATAAATTTACATATATTTCAACAGCCGGCGGTGCCTTTCTTGAATGGATGGAAGGCAAGGAACTTCCGGGTATTGTGGTTATGAAAAAATAACAGCCCATAAAATATAACGAACGCTCTGCCAAAAGGCAGGGCGTTTTTTTATGCCAAAATTTATCAAATTGTTTTTGATATACGGAAATTCCACAGAATGTTTTTTAAGCTGGCATCTTTGGGCAATGTTTCAAAATTCGGCAAATCGTGGGCGCGAATTTTGCTTTGAATACGATAGTTTTGCAAACAGCGCTTGGTGGCTGCCGCAAATTGAGCTAAATCATTTTGCAAAACTTCTCTGCCACGGCCGAAAGAATCGCAACGGCAAGCAAAAATAAAATCCGTAAGCTGTTTTCTGTTTTTGAATTTATCGGATATTTCTTCCAAAAATTTAATCAGCGTATTACGACGCATAATATTAACATTGTAGAATTTCATATGATTTTTGGCAAATAGCTTGGCAAAATGGCGATACTGATTCGGTACATGCAAATCGTTGCATATCTTATCAATCAGCGGCGAAGCAACAACATCGTGATTAAAATGCCGCGGTTGTAATTCTTTTGGGGTTAATGTTTTACCGACATCGTGCATAAGAAGGGCAAATTTAATTTGAGGCGACAGGCGTTTGCCTTCTTTAAGTACCAACATTGTATGTTCAAAAGTATTACCTTCCGGATGTTTGTCGGTTCGCTCCAATGTTATGACCATTTTTTCAACATCAGGCAGAATCTTTGCCAACGCACCGCATTGGTGCATAGTAAGGATAAATTTATCAAAATTCGGTGTATTGAGGGCAGCTTCAAATTCTTTCCACACGCGCTCGGGCGTTAAGTAGTCTATCATTCCGCCAGCCACCATTTTTTGAGCTAAATCCATAGTTTCGGGAGCCACCTCAAAATCAAGTTTGGCAGCAAAGCGGCACATTCTTAAAATACGCAAAGGGTCTTCGCCGAAATGCTCATTATTAACATGACGCAATATTTTGTGCTTGATGTCGTCACTGCCACCAACCAAATCAATTACTAAATCATTATTTTCATCATAAATCAGTGCATTGCAGGTAAAATCACGTCGTTGGACGTCTTCTGTCATAGATACATCCGGTGCAAAATAAAATTCAAATTCCGTATGTTTATCTCCGGTTTTGATTTCTTTGCGCGCCAAGGCATGTTCATTACCATCTTTATCAAGAAAAACCGGAAAATCTTTGCCAACTTGCTTGTACCCGTTAGCCAACATTTTTTGCGGGGTTGCGCCGAAAACAACGTAATCTTTGTCGTGAGGCAGTTTGTTGAGCAGAAGATCACGCACGGCACCGCCGACCAAATATTTTTTGAGTTTACCTAGTTTTTGCAAAGCTAAAAGATTATCGGAATAATCTGCTGCCGTGTTACCAGAGATGATTTTATACATAACATTCCTCCGTCTTTGATTATATATTCAAAAAAGAAGCTATACAAGACTTTTGTTTGATAAAGTTTATGCACGACGCAAATATGTTCCCATAACCTTTTTGCGTCCGTATTTATCAAAATTGACTTCGCAAGCACTGCCGGAAACGGCTTTTATGGTTCCGTATCCGAAAGTTTCGTGATACACACGCACACCGATTAGTGAGTTAACACTTTTCTTGGTATAAGAGTATTCTTCCGCAGGTTCATAAGAATATTCATGCTCATCTTCGTTTGGTATGTATGCTTGGTAGCTTGGCTTTGTTGAAAATTTAGGCGATTGTCTGTAATTATTGTCGTATGAAGTTTTTCCATACTTTTGCGACCCGAAAGTCTGCCCACCGAAACAGTTGCTCATTTGATTTTTTAAGTTTAGGCAAGACGTTGGAATTTCGTTCAAAAAGCGAGATGGTTGATTATATTGGTATTGACCGTAAATGCGGCGGCAATTTGTAGTTGTGATATAGATTTTTTGTTTGGCGCGAGTTAAGGCCACATAAGCCAATCGGCGTTCTTCTTCTAGGGAATTAGTGCCGCCTTCTTCCAGACTTTTTTGATGAGGGAATAATCCTTCCTCCCATCCCGGCAGAAAGACAATATTAAATTCCAGACCTTTTGCCGAATGTAAAGTAATCAGCATAACTTTGTTCTGATCAACGGTGCTGTCGTTATCCATTACTAAACTGACGTGTTCCAAAAATTCCGGCAGAGTAGGGTAATTGTCGGTGTCACTCATAACATTTATGAGTTCTTTGAGGTTTTCAATGCGTCCTTCCGATTCTGCCGAAGTCTCGTTTTTCGACATTCCAAGACATCGGGATGCATTAATGACTTGCTCGGCAAAATCATCAGGCATGGCATTGGCGGCAATTTGTCGCCAATTGATAAATTTTTGCATTAAATCGGCCAGATTTGCGCGTGCTTTGCCGCTGACAGTGCCTTCATTGAGCATATAATCAACAGCTTTATACATAGATGTTTGTTTTTGGCGCGCCACTTGTTGTAATTTGTCAATCGTTTTAGCGCCAATACCGCGAGCCGGTTTGTTGATAATGCGCTCAAATGCCAAGTCGTCATCCGGTTGCACAATAACACGCAAATAGGCAAGACTATCGCGTATTTCGGCGCGTTCGTAGAATTTTGGTCCGCCGATAACTTGGTAAGGAATTGCTTCACTGATAAACTTTTCTTCAAATTCGCGTGTTTGAAAAGCTGTCCGTACCAACACAACCATATCTGAATATTGAATCCCCGATTGATGTAAGCGTTCAATTTCATCGGCAATCCACTTTGCCTCTTCCTCACCGTTATATAAACTTAAAACATTAATTTTATCGTTGCAGTATTGGCCTGCCGGACTATTTTCAGCCACTCGCAGTGTTTTCCCTAAACGTGTTGAATTATGCGCAATCAATGATGAAGCAGCATTTAAAATTGTGGCGGTGGAACGATAATTTCGTTCCAAACGAATGATTTTGGCGTCTTCAAAATCTTTTTGGAAGCGCATAATGTTTTCAATTTCCGCACCGCGCCACGAATAAATTGATTGGTCATCATCGCCGACACAACACAAATTCCGACTTTTTTGCGAAATCAGCCGCAAAAACAGGTATTGAGTAACATTAGTATCTTGATACTCATCTACCATAATATATTTGAACTTATCCTGATATTTTGCAAGAATATCCGAATTACTTTGCAATAAAATCAAGGTATCCAACAAAATATCTCCGAAATCAACGCAATTAAGTTCCAAAAGACGCGCTTGATACTTGGTATAGACATTGAGTAAAATGTTGGAACGAAACTCCGATTGCGCTTTTTCAACCGTTATGCCTTTGTCTTTTAAGCGCGAGATACGCTCCACAAAACTTATGGCCGGATACTTTTTTTCATCAATGCCTTCGGCTTCTAAAATTTGCTTAATTAACCGCTTTTGATCATCTTCGCCTAAAATGGTAAAATTGGCATGCAAACCGACCAATTCGGCGTGGTTGCGCAAAATTTTTACACAGATGCGGTGAAATGTGCCAAGCCAAACACTGTTTACCATATCGCCGATTAAATTTCTGACTCGTTCTCCCATTTCTTTAGCGGCTCTATTGGTAAATGTGACAACAAGGCAATTCCACGGTTGGGCTTTCATTGTGGTAAGTATATAAGCCAAGCGGGTGGTTAAAACTTTTGTTTTTCCCGTTCCGGCCCCCGACAAGACTAATAATGGGCCTTCGGTTGCTTCAACGGCTTGTCGCTGTTCCGGATTTAATTCATCCATCCAAGGCAATGCTTTTTGCAACGCACTGATGTTGTCATATAGTTGTGGTGCGGTGTTTAATTCGTCCAAATCAAATATATCGTCATCCATTTTTTGTTCTTCAATATTATTTTCTTGCATTTAACTTTTTAGAAACTTATATATGAATATACTATTCCCCATGAAATGGAAAGTACTTTCAACTGTTACAAACAAGATTTTACGAGGTGTCTGATGTCAGAAATAAGAGATAAAATACTCAATTTAAAATTATATATGGAGCAAAACGTTTTAGGACAGGAAGATTTGGTGCGTAAGTTATTGATTACCATGATAGCCAACGGACATATTTTGGTTGAAGGCGCACCGGGATTGGCTAAAACAAAATCCATTAAAATTATGTCTGAATGTATAGATGCCGAATATAACAGAATTCAATTTACGCCGGATTTATTGCCTTCGGATATTACCGGAAGTGATATTTATATCGCATCAACGGGACAATTTGAATTTCGTGCCGGACCGGTTTTTGCCAGCTTGGTTTTGGCCGATGAAATTAACCGTGCGCCGGCAAAAGTACAGGCAGCCCTTTTGGAAGCTATGGGTGAACGACAAATAAGTGTTGGCGGACGTCAATATAAATTACCTACGTTGTTTATGGTTATGGCAACTCAAAACCCGATTGAACATGAAGGAACATATAATTTACCTGAAGCCCAACTTGATCGTTTCTTGCTATATACCAGAATTAAACATCCGGATATTGCAACGGAAAAACGTATTTTACGTTTGGTTCGCAATGAAGAAACTAATACGCAGAATATTGAAAAACCTTGTATGCTGCGAGTAAGCGATATTTTAGCGGCTCGTCAAGAGGCATTGTCTGTTCATATGAGCGATGCTGTTGAAGAATATCTTGTCCAACTTATTATGGCAACACGTTATCCCGGAAAATATGATGATAGCTTACAAGATATGATTTCATACGGTGCCAGTCCGCGTGCGACAATCGCCTTGGATAAGTGCGCAAAAATTAATGCTTGGTTATCGGGCAGGGAGTTTGTTATTCCGGAAGATATTCATGCACTGATTTATGATGTTTTGGGACATCGTATTATGTTAAACTTTGAAGCGCAAGCCTCCGGTTTGACTAGCGATGAAGTGATTTCCAGATTATTGAAAGTTATACCTTTACCATAGAGAAAAATGATGGAACAATCAGGCAATATACAGCAAAACTCTGCAGAGAGCTTAAATGGTTTGGCGGTTACAATAGATGATTTAATCGCCGAACAAAAATATTTGCCTTATCTTTCTTTAAAAGGTAATTATGTAACTTCTAAGAATGTCGGCAACGTTAAATCGGTTTTTAAAGGACGCGGTTTGGAGTTTGAAGAAGTCAGAGCATATATGTTTGGTGATGATATTCGGGATATTGATTGGCGTGTTACCGCCCGAAAGTTCACACCTTATACAAAGGTTTTTAGCGAGGAAAAAGATAGGGAAATCATTGTTTTTTTAGACTTATCTGCCACCATGGTTTTTGGAACGCGGCGTGAGCTTAAATCAGTGACAGCCTGTCGTGTGGCAGCACTTCTCGGTTGGTTGACTCTACGCAATAAAGACCGATTCGGCATACTGATATATGACGGCAAACATACATTTTATGTTAAACCGCAAAATAATTCTCAAAGTTTGATGTATATATTTAGGAAGATTGCGCAAATCTCGCAAAATATATTGAAACAATCATACGCCGGCGATATTTCGGAAGCATTGGATTTGTTAGAGTATCATCGCAAAGGGCGCAATACGATTTTTATTATCAGTGACTTTTTCAATTATAACAAAACAAAATCCGAAAAAATAGCGATGTTAGCCAAAAAAAGTAAACTTTATTGTATTAATATATTTGATGTGGTGGAAGAAGTAGCCCCGCGCGAAGGTGTTTATGCCGCACAATATGATAATCAGAAAGTTATTTTTAATAGCGGAACAGCCGATTTTAGAGCAAGCTATTATAATTATTTCAAAGAAAATCGTGAAAAAATAAAGAAAAATTGTCAAAAATTTTTGTGCAAATACATAGAAATAAGGACAGATGTCCCATTTTTCAAACAATTGCGCCTATCATAAAGTTCTTGACATAATAATATTAATGTGGTAACCCTAACGAAATTATTCTGTAACAAAGAGGTTAAAATGGTTAAATTAAACGAAAATACATCATATAAAAGAGGACAAGAACTTTTAGATGCCGGTCAATATGAGGAAGCAATAGAGAAATTCTCTGAGGTAATTAATGAAAATCCTCGTGCGTGGAAAGCATTAAATAGCCAAGGCTTTGCTTATCAAAAAATGAGCAGATACACTGATGCGGTTGAATGTTTTGACCGTGCATTGGCAATTAATCCTAAATCGGTTGAAGTCTTGAATAACAAGGGCGTAACTTTGAGTATGCGCGGCTTGTATAAAGAAGCTATAACCTGCTTTGAAGAGGCGTTTGCAAATGATAAAACCTCGTTGGAAGCTTTGAATGGTAAGGCAATTGCTTTGCAACATATGTTCTCGTACAAAGAGGCATTGGATGTGTTGGAAGAAGCCATGAAGGTTGATAATAAACATCCGCAGACGTTGCTTAGTATTGCTGTTACGTTACAGAAATTGAAACAATATGACCGTTCTATTTCGTTTTTCAAAAAGGTGCTGGCCGGAGATAAATATAATACGAAGGCTTGGAACGGTATCGGCGTGACTTATCAATTGATGGGTGATAATGATTCTGCCTTAAAATGCTTTACCAAGATATTAAACATCAATAGCCAAGATTTACAGGCATGGATTAGTATCGGCTACGTTTATCAGAAAATGTTTAAGTTTAAAGACGCCTTGAAGTGTTATAAAAAGGCGCAGACGGTTGTAAATGGTCGCTATACACATAAGTTGTATGATGGTTTGGCGTCTTGTTTGACAAAACTGTCGGAATTTGATCAAGCCATTGAAGTTTATAAGGCAATTTATCAAAGCGAAGAGGGCAAACGCAAATGGGACGCTCAGCGTTCAATTAAATTTGTGAATAAGCTAAAGCGCAAACAAGCTATTGGTGCGTTGCCGGATATTATTCCGCATGATGAAGCACAAGAAGCACCAAAAACAGCCGAAACTTCGGATGAAGAAAGCTAATAAACTATAAAGGCGTGCGGAAAGCATGCCTTTTTTCATTTGGAAAGAAAATTTTACCAGACGGAAAGTTTTATGCAGACAGGTGCAAAATATCAGGCTGTTTTGGAAATTATGGAACAGGTATGGCAAGATCGCTATCCTGCCGATAATATCATCAAAGATTATATGCGGACACGCAAATACATCGGTTCAAAAGACAGAAAGTTTATTATAAATACGGTGTGGGATATTATCCGCCATCGCAGTCGGTTGGAATTTGACTGCGGTTGTCATACACCGCGTATGTTGTTGCTGACCTATCTTAAAGATGAGGACTTTGACATTATTGTCAATGGTTCGCAATACTCATTGACACCGCTGACCAAAGAGGAAAAAGACAAGTTGAATAACTTAAATCAGGATGTGTATCCCGATTATGTTGAAAAAGAATGTCCTCAATGGTTATACGAAAAAATAGGTAATCCTGCATTGGCAGCGGCATTGAATACCACGGCAAGTGCCGATATCAGAGCTAATTTGATTAATCGTGATGATGTAAAAGAAAAACTCCGTAAAGAAGGCTTGTTTTTTTCGGAAACACCATATTCGCCTTATGGGCTACGCTCGGCCGAAAGGATTAATTTGCAAAACTGCATAGCTTACCAAAACGGCGAAATTGAAGTGCAGGACGAATCCTCGCAATTAGGTGCTATTTTGTGCGATGTGCGCCCTCAACATAAGATAATTGACTATTGTTGTGGGGGCGGCGGCAAAAGTTTGTTGCTCGGCGCGATATTGAAAAATGCCGGCCAGATTTTAGCGCACGATAAAAACATCAAGCGTATGAACGGTCTAAACGATAGAGCTGAGCGGTTGGGAATTAACAACATTAAAATAATTGATAATATAAAACCGAGCGATAAGTTTGACCGGTTTATTATTGACGCGCCGTGTTCCGGCAGCGGTACTTGGCGACGTTCACCTGACGCTAAATATAGATTAACCCTAAAACAGCTTGAAGTAATTGAACAGGCGCAAGAAGAAATTCTGGATATTGCCCGCAATCACTTAACGGATGAGGGGCGCATTATATATATGACTTGTTCTGTTTTGCCGGAAGAAAATGAAAAACAAATAGAAAAGTTTTTAAATAATCATCCGGAGTTTTCTGTTGTTAATATGCGTGAATTATGGGAACGCAAACTTGAAAAAAGATATCCGTTTGCGGAAGAAAATTACCTGCATTGTTCACCGCTATCCACAGAAACAGACGGTTTTTTTGTTTGCGTTTTGCAAAGAAGATAAAAATATACAATAATTACATTAATAAATGTCAATACTGTGTTTTCAACAGAAATAAAACGTAACTTTTTGTGTGTTGCATATTCAAATAGGTGTTTTATTCTCTAGGCATAAGATTAACTGTTAACAAAGGAAAAAACTATGGCTAAAATTCATCCTACCGCAATTATTGAAGATGGTGCGCAAATTGCAGCAACTGCCGAAATCGGCCCTATGTGTTGGATTAGTTCACGGGCAAAAATCGGCGAAAATGTTAAATTACTCGGACAGGTTACCATTTATGGAAATACGACAATCGGTGAAGGAACAATTGTATTCCCGGGGGCACGGTTGGGTTGCGGACCGCAAGATCACGGCAATGAATTTCAGGAAGAAGCTAAATTAATTATCGGGAAAAATAATATCATTCGTGAAAATGTTACCATGCACGCAGGAACTCCGAAAGAACATTTTACAACGGTTGTTGGTGACGGCGGTATGTTTATGATTAATTCGCATGTGGCACATGATTGTATTGTCGGTGATAATGTTATAATGACTAATAATGCAGTTATCGGTGGCCATGTCCATATTGGCGACGGCGCAATCTTGGGCGGTAATTGTGCCGTGCATCAATTTGTTCATATCGGGCGTAAAGCTATGGTTGGCGGTGTGAGCGGTGTTGCTCGTGATGTTATACCGTTCGGTATTGTAAATGGTATGCCGGCAAGACTACGCGGTTTAAATGTAATCGGTATGAGCCGTAGCGGTATAGATGAAAAACAAATAAAAGCATGCACACGCGCCTTTATGTTTATTTTTAAGGGTAATGAGGGCAACTTTGAACAGCGTTTGGCTGCCGCTGAAGAAAAATTTAAGGATAATGATATGGTAATGGAACAAATCGCCTTTATTAAAGAATCTTTGAAAGGCAAGCGAAACGTTACGGTTGCCGAATAATTTTATTACAGATTTGTACGATAAATAACCTCCTGTTGTGGCGACAGGAGGTTATTTAATTTTTTGCTGTAATTCATATTGAGTTGTCAATATTTTTTTTAGTTTTGTCTCTCACTCTTTAAATATTGTAATTTGGTTATATATGGTAACTGTTGTAATTATAGAAAGGAAAAGTAAAATGTCAAAAAGTAACAAATCAGCATCTGAATTGTCAACCAGACAATACGGCAGCATTTTGAAAAAAAGTATGTTATTTAATTTAGCTTTGCCGCTTATAGCTTTACCGGCATATGCGGGGAGTAGTAGGTTGACACCGAGCAATGCGCCGATTGTTCAGGTTAACACTGTTAATATGAGTAATCATTTGTTCACTGCTGTTGGTCAACATTTGAGAAACAGTGATTTAGCCAATAAGGCTACAATGCCAGTAAGCTCTGTTATGTATGGCACATCGTTGTGGGGCAGTGGTTATTACGGGCAGGCAAAATTGAAAGACCGACCTAATTCTAAAGGAATTGAACCGGAAAGTATGGGGGGTATTGTGGCAATGGATAAAAAATTGAATCCACATACGACTTGGGGTATCGGTTATCAATATGATAATTCAGATATTGACGGTTATAAGCGCAAGACTAAAACATATACTAATACCGGCTTTATTTATGCCAATTACAGTCCGAGCAATATGTTTGTAAACGGTATTGTTTCGTACGGCCGTTCCACACTTAAAGGAAAGAATTTTGCATGGCGAGATTCCTATGGAGAAAGAGAACGGATTAAACATAATGTTTTTAAAGGAAAATATCATGCCGATATATGGGGAATGCAAGGTTTAACAGGTTATAAATATGCGTTACAGATGGTAGATATGACACCACAAGTGGGGTTGCGCTATAATTATATCAGACGCCATGGTTATAATGATGGGACCGATCAACAAATATCCGGCAAAAATATGGATATTTTCACCGGTGTAATCGGAGTAACACTGTCCAAAGATTTATATTGGCATGACTGCTTAAAATTCCGTCCGGAATTGTATGGCGGTATGACTTATGATTTTATCAGCGATAGAGATAATGCCGTTGTTTGGACATCGGACGGAGACCGGTATGTGATTGATGGTAAGCGCTTAAATAAAATCGGCTATCAAGTCGGTGCCGGCATAACTTCGGAATTAACGGAAAAATTATCATTAAATATTGGATATAACGGGAATTTCAGAAAACATTTTCACGATAATACCGGTATATTAGGATTATCCTACGCAATGTAATTAAATACTTAACACATAAACCCCCGCCGGTTTAGCCTGCGGGGGTTTATGCGTAGAATGACATTATATCACAGAAAAAAGAGACAATAAATCCAAACTATACTTATTGCTATGTTTCGGCCAGATTGTAAAACAATGTTTGCTTCGTATTTATTATGGCGAAAGGGGAAAAATCATGTTCACGATTATCAGATATGCTATTTATGCGTTATTGGTTGTTTTTCTTTATTATGTCATCCGAGGCGTGTTTGTGGAAACGCCTCAAGAACAAGTTGAACAACAGACATCATTTTTAAACAATGAAATGCAATTATCGGTTCAGAGTATTGTGGCGCAGTTCAATAAAAATGTGGATGAATTGGCGCAACAAAGTTCCAATATCATTAGAGGATTATAATATTATTTTCTCTTGTACAAGTGGATAAAACCGAAAAAAAACTTTTTATCAGCGAGGGTAATGCTATACTGAATCAGTTTTATTTGATTGTATAAGAGGTATAAAGTGACTGAAGAAATTGAAGCAACAAATGTTGTAAAAACAGATAATATTGCCCCGACTATGATTTCGGAAGAAATGCGCCGCAGCTATTTGGATTATGCAATGAGTGTTATTGTGGCGCGTGCGTTGCCGGATGCGCGTGATGGTATGAAACCAGTGCATCGCCGTATCATTTATGGTATGTATGAAAACGGCTATGATTCTTCCAAACCTTATAAAAAATCGGCTCGTATTGTCGGCGATGTAATGGGTAAATACCATCCGCACGGCGATAGTTCAATTTATGAGGCAATGGTTCGTATGGCTCAGCCGTTCTCTATGAGAGTTACACTGGTAGATGGACAAGGTAACTTTGGCTCTATGGATGGTGATGGTGCTGCTGCTATGCGTTATACGGAAGCCAGACTTGCTAAAGTTTCAACCTGTTTGACCGAAAATTTGGATGAAGATACGGTTGACTTTATGCCTAACTATGACGAATCTCTGCAAGAACCGACAGTTTTACCGGCTCGTTTCCCGAATTTGTTGGTAAACGGCGGTAACGGTATCGCTGTTGGTATGGCCACGAATATTCCGCCGCATAATTTAGGGGAAGTTGTTGATGCTTGTTGTGCTTATATAGACAATCCGGAAATTAGTATTGAGGAATTAATCAGCATTATTCCCGGACCGGATTTCCCAACCGGCGGAGTGATTTTAGGCTATGGTGGCGCGCGTCAGGCGTATTTGACCGGACGAGGCTCGGTGATGATGCGTGCAAAATGTTCCATTGAAGAAATCCGCAAAGATAAAGAAGCCATTATTGTTCATGAAGTACCGTATCAAGTTAATAAGGCTAATTTAGTGTCACATATTGCCGAATTGGTAAAAGATAAGCGTGTTGAGGGTATTTCAGATATTCGCGATGAATCTGATCGTCAAGGTGTTCGTGTTGTTATTGAAATTAAACGTGATTTTCAGGCTGATGTTATCTTAAATCAACTGTACAAATATACCGAATTGCAAACGAGTTTCGGTATGAATATGTTGGCAATCAACGGCGGTCGTCCGATGATGATGAACTTGAAGGATATTATTTCAACATTTATAGAGTTCAGAGAAGAAGTTATCCGTCGGCGTACGATCTATCGTTTAAATAAAGCGCGTGACAGAGCGCATGTTTTGGTTGGTTTGGCAATAGCCGTTGAAAATCTTGATCCGGTAATTGAATTGATTAAAACCGCACCAACACCGCAAGACGCGCGTGAGAGATTAACGGAAAAGCCTTGGCCGGCTGGCACGATATCCTCTTGGGTTGATTTGATTGATGAACCTGATCATAAGGTTGTTAATGGAATGTATCAGCTCTCGGATGATCAGGCTAAAGCTATTTTGGATTTGAAATTGCAACGTTTAACCGGTTTGGAACGTGATAAAATTCATGATGAGTTGGTTGCTTTGGGCGGAGATATTAAAGAATATCTGTCTATATTATCCAGCCGTGAAAAACTTTATGGAATTATGCGCGATGAATTAGTTGCCGTTAAAGATGAATATGCAACACCGCGCTTAACAAAAATAGAAGATATTGATTTTAATCAAGATATAGAATCACTCATTCAACGTGAAGAAATGGTTGTCACTGTTACCGAAGAAGGATATATTAAGCGTGTTCCGTTGAGTGCGTATAAAGCTCAAAAACGCGGTGGTAAAGGTAAATCGGGCATGACAACAAAAGACGAGGATTTTGTGACCCGTTTGTTTGTGGCCAGTACCCATACACCTGTTTAGTTCTTCTCCAATCGCGGCATTGTGTATAAAATGAAAGTTTACAAATTGCCGCTCGGTTCGCCGACATCAAAAGGTAAACCGTTTATCAACTTGTTGCCGCTTGAAAATAATGAGAATATTACGGCAATTATGAAATTGCCGGAAAATCAGGATGAGTGCGCCGGTTTATCCATTGCGTTTGCAACTGCTTCCGGTAATATTCGCCGTAACAGTTTGATGGATTTCGTGAATGTTCAATCTAACGGTAAAATTGCCATGAAACTTGACGAAGGCGATAAGCTGATTAATGTGGCATTGTGCGATGAAAATAACGATATTATGTTGGCAACGAAGCAAGGAAAATGTATTCGTTTTCCGGTGACTGATGTTCGTGTGTTTGTCGGCCGTAATTCCACCGGTGTTCGCGGTATTAAATTGGCAAAAGGTGATGAAGTTATCTCTATGACAATGTTACGCCACATTTCGGCGGACGCAGAACAGCGTGACGAATACTTAAAGGTTGCCGGTGCTATTAAACGTATGGAAGCCGAGGGTGATGGTAATGCTTGCATCTCTGCTGATCAAACGGGTATGCTTAATTTGTTGAGCTTGGAACAGTTTGAAAAAATGCAAAAATTGGAAGAATTTATCTTAAGTGTTACGGTTACCGGTTTTGGTAAGCGTTCTTCCTCTTATGAATATCGGGTAACCGGCCGTGGCGGTTCCGGTATTGCCAATATGGAAATGTCTCCGCGCAACAAAGAAGTTGTCAGTTCATTCCCAATTACCGAAGACAAGGATATTATGATGGTGACGGATGGCGGTAAGCTGATTCGTATGCCGGTTAATGATATTCGTATTGCCGGACGTAAAACGCAAGGTGTTATCTTATTCCGCACGTCAGATAATGAAAACGTTGTATCCGTCACCAAATTGGATGCCGATGACGGCGCTGATGAGGAAATTGAGGAAGAAAATGAAATCGGTGTC
>JAKSUO010000090.1 GCA_024408895.1 Alphaproteobacteria bacterium
TTAAAAATCCAGATTCAACCGGTACTATTATCTTTGAAGATATTAAAGATAAGATGAGAAGAAAAATGCAAGTGCTGCACGCGCAAAACAAAACTAAATCCTCATCTTGGCTAAATGAAAAATTGAATAAATTTAATGAATTCACACAACAGCGTTTTGGAACAACGCCGGTTGAATTTGCCAAAAATATGTTTGGTTATTTTTCAACCAGACGCGGTATTGTTAACACACTTGCCTCCACCGCTTTGGTTGCAACCGCAGCCTATTCCATTCCGGCAGGTTTAGCTGCCATGGCTGCTTATGGTGTTTATCAATCATTAGCCCCATCTCAATGGACAATTTATGAAAAGAAAAAGGCTTATTATGACGCAGCTAAGGCCAGAGGTGATAAAAAAGAAATTAAGGTATGGTCTGGTATTAACGGTTTGCGCAATGCCTACAAAGCCATTAAAGCAAATCATAAAGAAAAAGCAAAATTTGATCGTCAAAAAAAGACAAATATGGCATTTGGTCTGGCCAGCGCAGCTGTTGTTGGCTTAGCAACCCCAATAATCGTAGGTGGTGGTGCTGTATTTGGTTTAACCGGTGCAGCTGCTCTCTATGGCACTAAAGCAATTGCTTCCGCAGTGCGTTTAACAGGCGCCAACGTTAATGCCTATGTACAAATGAAAGATGCTAAAAAACAGGCTAAGGAAGACAAAGAAAGCAATAGCGAAAACGCCGCTAAAAGCGAGAACGCTTATAAAAAAGCTAAATTTTTCTTGGGCTTTGGCATTCTAAGTACAGCAATATCCGAATTTGCTATGGCAAATAGTGCGGCAGAAGCTTATCATGCTGATTATGCTCTAGGTGTTGAGCACAATCCTGAAAATGTATCACCAGTTAATGAACAACACAATTTTGCAGATGTTGAGAAAGTAGTTGATAATGTAGATTCAAGTAGCAATACAGAAATAGAAATCCCTCAACAGTATGATGAAACAATGGGATTGACTTTAAAACAATGGGAAACAGCTCATGCAACGGGTAAATTTGATGAGCAGTATCTCAATGTTAGCAATCTGCAAAAAGTTGATCCGGATGCTTTTATCAATTCTGACGGAACAGAGATTGACCCTTCAAGATTTGTTTATATGGCTAATCGTATTATGAGTATGTCTAAAGCTTATCCTGATGGTCATGGTGGCTATATTGCACACTTGTATGATGAAAATCACGTTGAAGTCTTTGCCAATGGAGAAGGTGGTTATACCTACATAGACGGTTCTCAAGTAACTTCCAACGATATTGCTCCGGAATGTTGGGGTACCGAAGAAGAAGTTGCGACATTCCGTGCAATTTATAAAACAGTCGACTGCGGAAAATCCGCTGATTCAATTAACAATTCAACTTTTAATGAATTGTATTCAAAAATCGGCGGTAATCGCTCGGCATATATGAATCGTGATGATTGTGGCGAAGTTCATTTTGTAAGAGGTGCTATACATAGAATAGCTCGCCCGGCTCCTGCTCCGGAACCTACTCCGGTTCCAGAACCCGCTCCGATTCCAGAACCAGTCCCAGATGCAGTGATTGATGAAACAGAGGTAGTGCCTGTAACACCAGATGCAGTGATTGATGAAACATATGTAACGAACAATGTTGTGGGAGGCAATACACCTGTTGAAGCCGGATCTGCTGCCGGTCCTAATTCAAACGAACTTCCAACCAATGGAGGGAAGCCTGTGGTTCTGGATAGTTTGATTACAAAAGGTGGCAACGGAAGATAATTTTCCTTCTCCTTTTAATGCAGAAAAAGCCAAATCGCAATGATTTGGCTTTTTTTTATGTTCTTGCGTGTCCGCCGTTAAACACCTGTAACGTTATTTTTCACATGGCATAATCGTCTAAAGAAGCACCTTGCGTTTTTGCGTTATAAGTTGACAGATACTCGGCCAAACATCAGAATAACTAATGTTTTTTAACAACATAACAAATCATTAAGCATAGCACGATACTACCAAGAGTATGTGCTACGCTTGATTCTATTAAATCCCCGACTACAAGGGAATACTAATGAGAACTCTCAAACCTCCTAATTCACTTTCTGAAAGCTGAATACTTCCGCCATGAGAAACAATCACATCTTTGGCAATGGATAACCCTAAACCGACACCTCCGGTTTCTTTGTTGCGCGAACCTTCAACACGATAAAATGCCTTAAACACATCATCGCGTTTTTCAGGCGGAATACCCGGCCCGTCATCATCCACACTGAGTTCTAAGCGTTTATTATCACTTTCCAACTTCACTGCTATTGTTTTTCCGTAGTGGAAAGCATTTTCAATCACGTTAGTAATAGCACGTCTCAAAGCCTGTTCACGTCCTTGAATTGCGCTGACATCATAATTGGTGGAATAACGAATCAAGGCATTGGAATTTTTGCGATATTTATTGATGATACCGGTTACCACCTCGTTTAAATCAACAAACGAGGTTTTTTCACCACCTTCGCCACTGACAAAAGCCAAATAACCGTCCAACATTTTTTCCATTTCATTAATATCTTGGATAAACTCCTGATTTTCTTTACTATCCGGCAACATTGCCATTTGCAGCTTCATACGCGTCAAAGGCGTGCGTAAATCATGCGACACGCCGGCAAGCATTTGTGTTCTTTCGGAAATTTGACGCATAATACGCTCTTTCATCTTCGTAAAAGCCAAACCGGCACGGCGAACTTCAACCGAACCGTATGGTTTGAATTTTGTGTTGATACCTTTACCAAAATCTTCCGCAGCATTAGCTAATTGCGCAATTGAGCGGACTTGAACACGCAAAAATAACGTTGCCACCACAAACAGCAACAATGCCGAACCAATCATCCACAGCACAAATCCGAAAATAGATGTGCTGAAAATATTTTTAACAGAAGTCTCAAACACATACAGCCCTTTATCAGTATCCACCAAAATATTAAGCTTTGAATGATGATCTTCAATAAAAATCTCGGTATCCGCCATTGGGAATTGTTGCTGTAAAGCTGTGTTCAAAAATCCGGTAACAAAAGGACTTTTTTTCTTATTTTCGCGCCAAACGGAATGTTTATCATCATTACTGTAATAAGTTACATCAAGCCCATAAATTGTTGACGCATTTCTTTGAATTTGCTCAAAATCGGCATTTTCGTTGTGCATTTTAATCACAAACGCCATATTTGAAGACAAGTTATCCGACAAGCGGCGGCCAACTTTTTTCCAGTTACCATCCCAAAACGCATAAATAGACACAATCTGCACCACAACCAATGGCACAAAAATAAGCATCATTGTTCTGAAAAACAATGTTTTAGGCAGGCATTTGCGCTTAATAGAAGCAATAACACTTTCAACTTTTTGCGGAAATCTGATATGCATATTTTCCTCCTAATCCGTTAACAGCATATAACCCTTACCGCGCACGGTTTGCAAATAGCGCGGATTTTTTGAATCTTTTTCAATTTTTTTACGTAGTCTGGTAACTTGTACATCTATGGAGCGGGGACTTTGTCCGGCACCAAGAATTTCTGCCAATTTTTCACGCGTAAAAATCTGTCCGTTTTTCTGTCCGAGTATGCACAAAATAGATTGTTCAACCGGTGTAATATGCACCAAACCTGTTTCCTCATGACAAAACTCTTTAGTGGCCATATTGAATGAAAATTTGCCCAACCGCAACAACTTATCGTTTTCCACAGACACTTTCGGCACACGGCGCAAAATATTATTGATACGCAACAGCAATTCTTTTGGTTCAAACGGCTTTGGCAAATAATCATCGGCGCCGGCCTCTAGCCCCGAAATGCGGTCTTCAGTTTCCCCCATTGCCGTCAAAACAATTGCCGGCACATCACTATCCTTGCGTAACTTTTGCAAAAACTCCAAGCCGGTTTCATTAGGCATCATCACATCTATAATCAACAAATCAAAGATGTATTGTTTCAAAAACATACGCGCATTTTCGGCATCTTTGGCACAAGAAACGGCATACCCGTTTTCTTGAAGATAGCGTTGCAACAAAGAACGCAAACGCAAATCGTCATCAATCACCAAAATATGCGCGCAATCATTCCCCATAGATTACACTTTCTAATCTTAGGCTTTATTTTGCTTTTTAGCTGTCACAGTTTTCTTTGCCACACTTGTTTTTTTGGTGGCTGTTTTTTTAGCAGCAGTTTTCTTTTGAGTTACCGAAGATTTTTTAGCGGTCGGCTTTACTTTTTTTTCTTCAACAACTTTATCAACCGATACAACAACTTCCTTAACCGTCTTAACTTTTTTAGCTTCTTCGGCGCGAACGTAATCCAAACTCTTTTGATAATATTGATAGCCGGTAATAAAAGTCAAAACAGCAGCCACCCAAAGCAAAACTTCGCCCAAATACATCCAAAAAGAAGACAACTCACAAAACAGCATCATTGCCAAAGCAACCATTTGAAAAGTTGTTTTCCATTTAGCCAATTTTGTTACCGGTAACCCGACATTAACTTCACGCAAAAATTCGCGCAATCCGGACACTAAAATTTCACGGCATAAAATCACGAATGCGGCAATAATTGTTCCGTTCCAAGCGTAATAATGCAGAACTTCACCGTCATCAGCTACATACGTTTTAGTCAAAATAACCACCAATGCAGTTGCCACCAACAACTTATCGGCAATTGGATCCAATAAACGACCGAACGCCGAAGTTTCATTCCAAGCTCTGGCTAAATAACCATCAAAATAATCAGTAATTGATGCGGCAACAAACAGAATGCCTGCCAACATTGCCCATGTGTAGGACGAAATATAAACTGATATAAAGATAAACGGAATCACCGCTATTCTTGAAATGGTTAAAATATTAGGTAAATTATACACGAAAGCCCCCTGAATTTGATAATTAACATTAATACGTTTATTAATATAAACACTATTTTTTTAATTGTGAAAATAATTATATATTTTTTCCGCTATTTTTTTACTTATACCCGCAACTTTCATCAAGTCGGCAACCGATGCGCT
>JAKSUO010000091.1 GCA_024408895.1 Alphaproteobacteria bacterium
TTTTACCGCCTGTTTTCTCATATTATCCATAAGCCACTGCTTATTAAAACCCAAGATTTTGAGGTTTTTTTCAAGGATAACACCGTCGGCAATAACATTCACCATAAGCTCGTCCTCTTTTGTCGGCAGTAACAAATCTTTTGCATTAACGGGTCTTGCATTTGAAAAGGGCAAAAAGCTTATCTTACCGTTTGGCTCCATAAAAGCCGCATTTATATCGCTTATATCAAAATAACCCGCCGTTCTCGCCTGCATCAAAAATTCGCTTAAATCAAGGTGAGCTTTTTTAAGTCCTTTTCGCAAAATTTCGCCGTTTTTCATAAGCTCAACGCTTTTCCCGAACAAAATTCTTCGGGTTTTAATGAATTTTGAGGTAACAAAAGAAATGAGAATTGCAACAACGGCATAAACCACCATGGCAACAAGGGAGTTTACGGGTTTATCAAGCTCGGTCGCCATTTCTGCGGCAATAGAGCCGATGCTTATTCCGATAACATAATCAAACATCGTAAGCTCCGATACCTGACGGTTGCCCATAAGCTTTGTAAGAATAAAAAGCACAACAAGCGAAACAAGCGATGTAATTATCACTCTTATTATTTCCATAACACTACTCCTTTTAGTTGTAGTATTACCGAAAATATGCGTTTTAATTGACATTTTTCGTAGGAAATCCCTTAAAAAACCATTGAATTATCACGGGTTTTATGATATAATTCAAATATAAGTTGCGAAAAACAAGAAAGGACTTGACAAGTATGGTTGAAATTGCAGCAAGCAAGAAAGAAAGCAAGCAGAGTGTAGCTCACCCTATTTCTTTTGTCAACCCTGCTTTTGTAGATTTTTTCGCGTTTTTTTGCCGCTTTTTTGGTTGTATTTTATATTACCACCGTAATTTTGCAGAGTAAAAATTTCTCTCGCAGAATTACGGTTTTTTTATTTGAAATCAGGCATACTCATTTGCGAAATCGCACATCAAACGCTCGGTGAATACAATTCAAAATTGTTACGATACACAAATAAATTTTTCTCAATTAAAAGGGAGATAATAAATCATATGATTGACAAAATTATCGGAATACTGAGAGATAAAGAAAAATTGAAAGAAATTATTTTATATATTTTCTTTGGCGGTTGCACAACCCTCATCAATATTGCGACATATTATATAGGCACACGCTGTTTCGGATTAAAAACAACGGCTGCAACGGTGATTGCATGGCTTTTATCGGTTTTTTTCGCATATATCACAAATAGGATTTGGGTTTTTCACAGCGAAAATAAAGGTTTTAGATCTGTAACCAAGGAAATTATCAGTTTTTATGCCGCTCGGTTGGCAACAGGACTTTTAGATTTAGCCATTATGTATCTTTGTGTGGATGTTTTTCATCTTAATGATATGGCAATCAAAATACTGTCAAATGTGATAGTAATTATACTGAACTATGTGTTGAGCAAAATCTTAATTTTTGTAAAGTCAAAATAACAACAAGCAAAGGAAGGCAACAAATGAACAACAAAACCCCTGTTTTATATATCGTAATTCCCTGCTATAACGAGCAAGAGGTATTGCCTCAAACTGCTCCGATGTTTTTGCAGAAACTTTGTCAGCTTATTAACGAGAAAAAGATTGACGAAAAAAGCAGGATTTTATTTGTTAATGACGGCAGTAAAGATAATACTTGGGAAATCATTAAAAAGTTATCTGAACAAAACCCATATTATCAAGGCATTGCCCAAAGTCGCAACAGAGGGCATCAGAATGCCGTGTTGGCAGGTTTGATGACCGCTATGAATCACTGCGATATAACAATAAGTATTGACTGCGACGGTCAGGATGACATTAACGCCATGGACGATATGGTAGACGCATATAACAACGAAGGTTGCGAAATAGTTTACGGAGTGCGTTCTTCCAGAGAATCGGATACATTTTTCAAGCGTTTTACGGCAGAAGGATTCTATAAGTTTATGAATGTTATGGGTGCGGAAGTTGTATTCAACCATGCTGACTACCGCTTAATTTCTTCCCGTGCCTTACACGAATTATCCGAATTCAAAGAGGTTAATATATTTTTGCGAGGTATGGTGCCGCTTGTCGGTTTTAAGTCAACCAGTGTTTATTATGTGCGTCATGAGCGCTTGGCAGGCGAAAGTCATTATCCCTTAAAAAAAATGTTAGCGTTGGCATTTGACGGCATCACAAGCTTATCAATCAAACCCATTAGAATAATTACCGTTCTTGGTATGTTTATCACGCTTATCAGTTTTATCGGTATTTTGTGGTCTGTTATTTCTGCTTTAATAGGTTCAACGGTTGCCGGTTGGGCAAGTATGACCTGTATCATTTGCTTTGTATGCGGCATTCAGGCGGTGTTTTTAGGTATTATCGGCGAATATATCGGAAAAATCTATTTAGAAGTAAAAGGCCGTCCCCGTTATATCATAAGCGAATCAACGGACGAACTGAAATGAGCAACTTAAGCGTTAAGAGTAAGCTCGTCCAACATTAACACTGGCAAAGGAGAGGCCATAATGCATTTTAATGCCGAACAAACGAAGAATAAACTCACAGCCGCATTTTCATTGGTTGTTGCGTTTGTGGGTTTATTTTTTACCATTATTATATTTACCGGAAATCTCAATGCCGCCGATAAAATGCTGCTAAGTCGGTTTGGAGAAACTCCGGTTTATTTTGTGCTTATTATCGGTGTTTTGCTGATAGTCGGAGTAATTCTGCTTTGTTTTAAGTTTATTGATAATTGTTCAAAACATTCGCTTGTTATTTTTGGAATTATCCTTATTTCTGTATTATTGGTCGGTCAAATTCTGATATTATCGGGACTTAATATTGTGCCTACGACCGATGCATATATGGTTGAGGATCAGGCACTTGCATTAGCAAAGGGTATTGACCGTCAAATTGATACTGTATATTCGCCTTATTTTCAGTCGTATTCAAACAATGATTTTACTGTGCTGTTTACAGCTATGATTGATAAAGCTGCCATGGCATTGGGCATATCGGTTTTTGCAAACGCAAAATTCTTGCTGTTTTTAACACTTTACTGATTGATGTTGGCATAGCTCTTATCTATAGAACCGCATATCTTCTCTTTGGAACAAGAAATGCCGTTAAGGTGATTTTACTTAATATCGCAAATCCGTTAAACTATCTTTTGATATGGTGGATATATACTTGCACATACAGTATTCCGTTGACAGTCGCCGGGGTATGGGCAGCCGTTGAACTGTTTAAAAGCAAATCACGAACAAGTCAGTTCCTCTATGCCGCAATATTCGGTCTTGTGATGGCTTTGGGGTATTTCTTGCGCCCTACAGTGTTAATCTCAGGCGTAGCCGTTGCTTTATGTTGCGTTTTTTACCGTAACAAAGCAACCCTTTCGGTCTATTGGAAACAATTGGTTTGTATCATTTTGTCAGCCGTATTATCCTTTGCAATTTGTTTTTTTTTTTTTTTTTTACAAGTTTCCGCCATATCCGGTGACGATACAAAAAATTTCCCCATTACGCATTGGATAATGATGGGACTTCATAATGACGGCCAGGTAACATACCAAGATATGAATTTCACAAGAAAACTCGGCACAACGGACAAAATGAAAGAAGAGCATCTTTCGGAAATAACAAAATCACTTCGTAAACTCGGCGCCGGCGATGTTACAGAACTTGCTGTTAACAAAATGCAAAAAACATGGTCTGACGGCACAGCCGACTACCATTTCCGTTTAATCCAAGCCAAAAATTACGGTTTGCTGTATCGTTGGCTTGTTGGAGATAAAAGAGATATTGTTAATTCTTACTGTCATTGCTATAGATTCGCAATATTGCTTTTGGCTATCGTATGTTTGGCAAGGCAATGCTTTAATAAAAAGGTAAATTCGTTATGTTTATTCACTTTATGCCTTGACGGTGCAGTTTTGTTCTATATGATTTGGGAAGCAAAAAGTATATACAGTGTGCCGTTTTTGCCGTTTCTGTCCGTCTTGTCATTCTCCGGAGCGGACACACTTAACCGTAAAATATCTAAACAAGGGTCTAAATTATTTTCATTTGTCGGGATAACCGTTATTTTGCTTACAGTTGTGGTCGGAACCTCTTATTATCAAGAAATGACAAAGAACACATTTTTGAAAACCGACTACAGTATTAACTGCGCAAACGGCCGGATTGACGATTATACCGCTTGCTATGACAAAATTTCAAAAGAAAACAAAAAAATAGAACAAACTTTCCATACAGATAAAGCGTTCAATCGCATATCAATTGCGGTAGCTCAGTTGGATGGTAATAAGGAGTGTTTATATAAGATATCGTTATTGAAAAACAAAAATTCAGTATTTGACACCGTTATTGATAAAGACACTCAAAAAAACGGGTTTGTTGAATTGAAAGTCAACTGTCCTGCATCGCAAAAAGGCAACGGTAACTATAAAATTGTTATTGAATCAGCAACTGCCGGCACTCCCGATTCGTTGGCATGGCGATACACAAAGGCGAAAGTTATAGACCAGTATAACGGTGTTTTATCAATTGGAAATAAAGAAACAAATGAGGATTTGTATATTTCGGTAAAAAATATTTCCAAAGGAATATATATAAGACCTGCTTTCTATATTTTGCTTTTTGTTGCATTGTGCTTATTGGAAGTCGGTGTTATATTTGCAGGAAACAGGATATATTCAAAAAAACAACTCTGATACTATAATAATCCAAGTCTTTTATATGCTTTAGTTCAAAATCATAATCACTTATTCCGGTGATTATGATTTTTAAATTTAATTATTATCAATTATGCTGTCTTTGTTAAGATACGGCAATTTGCGTTTTTATTGACATTTTTCGTCCTGTTTTGCTTGACCGCCGTCTTTTTTCGTGATATACTCTTTTTACTCCGTTGTGAAAGGAAG
>JAKSUO010000092.1 GCA_024408895.1 Alphaproteobacteria bacterium
CCTGCCGATTGCGCCAAAAAAACAGCGCGCATATCTTCTTTTGTTTGGAATGACTTTTGTTGCATGCACGGCCCTATGGCGGCGGCAATATTTTTCCTTTCGGCTCCAAGTTTTTCCATCAACGCCACAACATTTTCAATTATACCGCTGCACGCGCCACGCCAACCGGCATGAGCCGCTCCTATAACCCCGTTTTGATAATCCGCCAGCAACACCGGCGCACAATCTGCCGTTTTTATTCCCAACAGAATATTCGGATTGTCCGTAACTGCACCATCGGCACTTGTTACGAACCAAGACGGTTTGTTTGCAATAACAGCGATGTTTGTAATGCTTTGTCGTATGGTAAATATATCACTGCGCTTCATATTGAACTGCGCGGTAATGATATCAAAATTTTGATATATATTTTCTTTATCATCTCGGCTGCTTAAATTGGTATTAAGAGAAGCATAAACTCCCTGTGAAACACCACCTTCAGAACCAAAAAAGCAATGTTTTCGCTTATCAAGATTTTTGGCTTGCCAACTCATAGAAACAATCTCCGTGTTTTATTTTTTTAACCTTACATCATAAGATTAAAAAAAACGTAAATTGCGAATGAGTGGCAAAATTATAATCAGGATTGGCGCCAATTATGTGCATAAGGATTTTGAATTTCAATATATGAAGGGTATTTCATGGCCTGTACCACTTGTTCTACCGGTTCACCTGCTGCCTTAAAAACTTCTTCCGCAAATGATTTCTTAGCCAAATAAATTAGAAATAGCGGCCTTTCAAGTTTTAATTTTCCCATAACTTCTTCCAAAGCCTCAAAACTTTCATAGATGGTGCCGGCAAAGGCTAAGCAATTTTCCAATTTTACATATTCATTTTTTCTAATTTTCTGCATATTTTTTAACCTTGTTATAATTACACTATTTTGAAAATATACATATATCCTTAATTATAAATATAGCAACAAGGCCATATTGACATACTTTTTCCACTAATTATCTGGATTAATAAAAATTTCACATCAATAGCTTTTTCTGTATTTTATTTTTATTAATCTTAATTGGTTGATTAGGCGTGATATAAACCTGCTGATTCCACCCTTCAACCACATCACTGATAATCCCTTTATTGATATTTGCGCCTTGATAAATATCAGTATGCGCCAAATTATATAATATAAAATTTGCAATATTATGTTCATACATGATATTAGTCTCCTTCCCTCAAAGTATATAATTTCGGATTAATTTTAAAAAAAGATATTTATAGACTAAAGTCTATATGAACAACTGCAAAAAATACTTGACCAAACGTTTGATAAACAACGTTATTGTTTAATCAACATCAAGAACTGAGCTTCCGATAATACAGAAATTCCGAGTTCGGCCGCTTTTTTGGCTTTACTGCCGGCATCTGCCCCAACAACAACGTAATCGGTATGCGCCGAAACAGATCCCGCCACCTTAGCTCCGAATTTTTGCGCATTGGCTTTAGCCTCTGCACGCGTTAAATTTTCCAATGTTCCGGTAAATACAATGGTTTTTCCGCTTAAAGGAGAATCGGTGATTTCTTCATTGATGTAATCGGCAACATGAACATATTGGCGCAGGCTTGCAATCACCTTCAAATTATGTTCTTCTCCGAAAAACTCTGCAATATCTTTAGCCATTTCGCCTCCGATACCGTCAATAGCCACCAATTTTTCCGTTTGAAGCGCACACATATCAGTTTGTAGATTATCAAAAGAGCCGTAATTTTTAGCCAATAGCAAAGCCGTTGCGCTTCCAACCTGCGGAATACCCAAAGCATAGATGAATCTCGGTAAAGAAATTTCGCGCCGATTTTGAATAGCCGCAAACAGATTTTTAACCGATAAAGTTCCCCACCCCGAACGTCTTTCCAAATGCAACCCGTTATCAAACTCGGCAAATAAATCTACTACCGCTTCCGTTGAACCGTTGCGTTCTTCCAAAGTAAAAATATCTGCCGGACTGCCTAAAATTCCGTCATCATAAAATTCTTCTATAACTTTATCACCAAGTCCGACAATATCAAAAGCATCTTTAGAAACAAAGTGCTTTAGTCTTTCTTTGGCTTGCGCCGGACAAGTCAATCCGCGCGTACAACGCCGACTAGCCTCATTGTCCTCTCTAACGGCATGTGCGCCACATTCAGGACAAACAACCGGAAATTCATAAGGAAGCGAATTTTGAGAACGCTTATCAATTTTAACCTCAACCACTTGCGGTATTACATCACCGGCACGTTGTACCACCACCGTATCACCGATACGAATGTCTTTGCGTTTGATTTCATCTTCATTGTGCAAGGTGGCGTGAGATACCATAACCCCGCCGACATTAACCGGTTCCAAATCGGCCACCGGAGTCAATGCGCCGGTTCGCCCAACTTGGATGCGTATATTATTAATGCGGGTTAATGCTTGTTCTGCCGGAAATTTATGAGCGATAGCCCAACGTGGTGTGCGTGTTAAAAAACCCAAGCGATTTTGCAATTCAATAGAATTGACTTTATAAACAATACCGTCAATATCATACGGTAAATCCGCTCTAATTTCCATCATATGCGCAAAGTTTTCTTCTATTTCTGTCAGTGAATGACAAACCTTGTTGAGCGGATTTGTCGGGAATCCCCATTCTTTGAGTTTATCAAAAAACTGTTCTTGTGTTTTCCACTGATGTTCCGATGTTTCTCCCCAAGTATATGCCCATAAGCTGAGCTTTCGTTCGGCCGTGATTTTAGAATCAAGCTGGCGCAAAGAACCGGCGGCGGCATTACGCGGATTGGCAAACAGTTTTTTCTTTTCTGCTGTATTTTTCTCATTAAGCTCAAAAAAATCCTTTTTTGCCATATAAACTTCGCCACGCACTTCCATAATTCTCGGTGCATCCGGCGGTAAAGTCAGTGGCAACTGTTTAATGGTTTTAAGATTTTCGGTAATATCTTCCCCGACAACCCCATCACCGCGTGTTGCTCCCGAAACAAATATGCCGTTTTCATAGCGTGCGGAAAAAGATAATCCGTCAATTTTCGGTTCGGCCATAAAATCTATATTATCAGCCGTGTTTAAAAAACGTTTAACGCTTATCACAAAATCATCAACTTCCGAAATTGAAAAGACATCCCCGAGCGAAAGCATTGGGAAACGATGCGTTATTTTATTAAATTTGCTTTGCACCGCCGCCCCCACACGTTTAGATGGGCTGTCGGCACGCACTAAATCCGGAAATTTTGCTTCTATTTCACTGTTGCGATGTTTTAATCTATCATAATCGGCATCTGTCAAATCCGGCGCATCATTTTGGTAATATGCGCTATCGGCCTTAGCAATTTCAGCTGCCAAAAAAGCCAATTCTTTTTCAGCTTCTTCACGCGATAAATCTTTTACGTCTTTCATATTTTCTCCTTAATATTAATATAAGGATTATCGCCTAAAAGTCAAAAAAAGATTTGAGATTTCCCCGTTTTATACATTGAACAAGAAGTTCATTAAATCACCATCTTGCACCAAATATTCTTTACCTTCGGAGCGAATTTTTCCGGCATCGCGACATCCCTGTTCTCCGCCGAATTTCACATAATCATCATAGGAAATTGTTTCTGCCCGAATAAACCCGCGCTCGAAATCGGAGTGGATAATGCCGGCACATTGCGGTGCTTTCATCCCTTTAACAAAAGTCCAAGCGCGCACTTCTTTCGGTCCGGCGGTAAAAAACGTTTGCAACCCGAGTAAATTATAGCCGGCATAAATAATTTTTGCCAAACCCGTTTCTTCCAAACCCAACGCTTCCAAAAAATCTTTCTTTTCTTCCGGCGATTCCAACTGTGCCACTTCCGACTCAATTTCTGCGGAAATAATCACACATTGCGCGTTTTCTGCCTTTGCCATATTTTCAACAGCTTTGGAAAATTGATTACCGCTTGCCGCAGAATCTTCGTCAACATTACACACATACAGCACCGGTTTGGAAGTAAGAAGTTGCAGCATTTTATAGCATTTATAAGCCTCTTTATCAGATTTATCCGGTGCTGCGGTAATTGCAGGCTTACCTTGATTAAGCGCCTCAATAATCGGCTCAATAACGCGTACACTGACCGCTGCTTCTTTATCACCGGCACGGGCTTTTTTTTGCAACTGATCTATGCGTTTTTGCAATGATTCCAAATCGGCAATCATCAGTTCGGTTTTTACTATATCGGCATCACGCACCGGATCAACGCTGCCTTCAACATGAGTGATGTTATCGTCTTCAAAACAGCGTAAAACGTGGATAACCGCGTCTGTTTCACGAATATTGGCAAGAAATTGATTGCCCAACCCCTCGCCTTTTGAAGCGCCTTTAACTAAACCGGCAATATCAACAAACTCCAACTGTGTCGGTACAATATTTTTTGGATTCACCATTTCCACCAACTTATCCAACCGCTTATCCGGCACGGCTACCCGACCGGTATTCGGCTCAATTGTGCAGAATGGAAAATTTGCCGCCTGAGCCGCAATTGTTTGCGTTAAAGCGTTAAACAACGTTGATTTTCCGACATTCGGCAGACCGACAATACCACAGTTAAATCCCATAACAAAACTCCGTCAATTAATATTAATCGGACTTTCTTATAGCTAATTATTATTTGCTTTGCAAGCAATTATTTCTTTACGGCAACAAAAAAGCAACCGTTTTAACCAAACTTTTTTTTGATTACTGAAGATTTATAAATAATGCTTTGCTACGCATATTTCCGGTAAAGGACTTCAATACCTCGCAACCACGCCGAAGCATGATAATTTGCGCAGCCGTTTA
>JAKSUO010000093.1 GCA_024408895.1 Alphaproteobacteria bacterium
GTTTATCGATATGGTCTATCGAATTTTTCGGCACTTCTGGAGGTAAGTAATGAAACGTGTAATTGCTTTGTCTATGGTTTTCATGGTTGCCCTTGTTCTGATGGTTTCTGTAGTCTATGCTGCACCTCTTGATTATAATTTTATTCTTCGGGCAGGTTTTTAAAATCGGACGCAAACTTTTCACTATATCCCTTCGGTGCAAGCACCACGGTGATTTTTTCCACCGGTCCACCGGTGTCTGCGTTGTCTTCCGCAACAATCACCGTTTGTTCCTCCCCGTTGGAATTTTCGGCATCTTTGTGTTCATCTTCCGGTGTAAAACCGTGAATTTTGAACTGATGCTCTATTTCTTTTCGTAAATCATTCATTTCCAAATCATCCTTTTATAATTGTTAAGAAATTCGGCAAAAATTTCTTTCTGCCGTTGTTGTTCGTTTTTCAACCGAATATTTTGAATATACTCGGGTGAATAGTCGCTAGAAAGCGCCAAACCCGACGTTTTTAAATACTTGTCAACATCCGCGACCGAAGATGCGACAGATCCGTCCGGAAGAAGAACCTCCTCCGCGAATTGCTTTGTGAAATTACTCATTGAAAAATCCTTTATTATAACCGTTTATATCTGTAATCAAGCATAAGCTGATAAAACAGAATGAAAATACAAACCTCTTTTAGATTTCTACCTTATTTGTGCAAACTTTATGATTTTATGTGATGAATTCTTGCTAAAATTTATTCATTTTACCAAGAATTGTCTTGTTTTTTACCTCTGAACAAACTTTCAATACAATTGTCAGGCAATCGCTTATCAACATCTAAAACTCTATCATACACCGGTTCGGCAAAAGTTAATGCCAAAGCATCGGCCATATCCGGTGAACGTCCGAGGCGTTTTTTGATTTCATCTTTTTCTTCCAACTGTAACCGGCCTGTACTATCATATTTTTTATTCACTACACAAAGTTCAGCAGCCAAATCCTCAATTTTCGGCAGATATACAGTTTGTTCATCACTCAGCCATTGCCTTAATTCATCCCACATTTCGGCACGCCTATTATGATAGCGATCATCGCGTAAAGCCTTAGAGCCAAACATAACCGAACGAACAATTTTTTTATAACCGCGATCGTTTAAGATGTCCGCAACACCGCCACCGACACCACCGGCATCAACAAACACCCGAAGCGGTCGGTATTCACGTATAAAAAAAGTGGCTTGATTTGCCACTGCAACATTATCCAAATGCGAAAATATTTTAAATTCAGTGCAATATCTCCCGCGCCGAAAACAAAATACCGTATAATCATCACCAAAACGTGCCACATCAAGTCCGATAACAAGTGGTGATGATGTTTCTATCGGCATATTTTCCATGGCTCGCCGAACATCTTTATAAGCAATCAGCTTATAATTATTACTCATCATCGGCGCACCGAGCCAAATATGCTCATATTCTTCAGGGTTTTCACGTTGGCACTTCTCCGCCATATATTTAAGTTCGTCCGAGCAAAATGGATTATCAGTATAATTAACCTTAACAACCAGTGTTTGCTTATCAGGATTAGCTCCAACCGCTTGCCAAACCGGATCGTTTTCATTTTCACGATTCATTGAAATCCATATTTCAGAACCGGACTTACGAATAGTCGGATTTAATACATCCCAACTGTTTTTACTGATTTTTTGAGCTTCTTCCAACCAAACGATGTCAATACCTTCCAATGATTTAATATTGCCGGCATTTTGTTCTTGTAATCCTTTAAAAATGAAGGTAGTTCCGGTAATTTTATTTATAATTTGCGTTTCCGTGATTTTATAATCCGTCAACTGATAAACGCTAATTCTATCGCTCAAAAGCTTATGCACGGAATCCTTAATGCTTTCCTGAATTTCACGCATACAGGCTATGCGTAATTTTTTCATTCTGCCCAACAAAAGCAAACTGTCGGCAAAAGCATAAGACTTTCCACCGCCGCGCCCGCCATAATAAAGTTTATAGCGCTTTTTAGTTTTTATCAGCGGAGCAAATATCTTCGGAATTTTCGCTGTTATTTTGTTTATCATTAATGAAATCCACTAAAATTTTTGTTAAGTTCTCATTTGAATTATTTTTTTCGTCTGACTGCATTGAAGCAATCTTACATTTTAGTTCTTCGGCTTTCAGAGCCAAATTGATATTGCCTTCTTCAATAGCCATCTTTTGAAGTTTGTTAAGCATATCCAAGCTCTCCGTAAATGAATAAGACGCTATTTTCTTTTTAGGCATTTTTCCTCCTTTCATATTAAATATCAGTTTTCAAGTTCTAAACGCAGTTTATTCAAGCGTCCGACCCATTCCCAAAATGCCGGATATTCTTCCGCGCTCAAATTCTGTAATTCGGCAGCCACAACCGCACCGGCATACGGAAATACAGGTTTCAGACTTTCATCACAAATTTCCCGTGCGCATGAGATTAAGCAATTCATCACGACCAGCATTAGGCTTAGTCTGAATTTTTGCACGTTTTTGCGCCACATATTTGATAACCTCCACTTGTTTTTCCACAATTTGTGTTTCAGCACAACTTTTCCCGTATAAATATCCGGCAAACAAGGCAGCCGAAACACTTAAAATCCACATTAGGACAACCTTCATGACAATATCTCGCTCAACAAAACCGCAAGTTCCGTCTTTAAGCAAGCTATGATGAGCAAAATAACAATTCCCCAAGCCAATACGTAGAGTTTCGGAATACGCACCACTTGCATAATCAACCATTGCCAAAAGTGATATCTTGATTGTTTATTCTTTCCCATATTTAACCTATACCTCCCGATAAAATACATGATGTTTAAGTTCATAACACGGTGTTTTATTTTTAGCCCACACCGGTTTGATATTGCGTGTGTGATAATAAAGTGCGCCACCGGTAAAATCGTGAAGTTCTCCCGAAATTGCCAATTGCGCAATCAACAAACATTGTCTGAATATCGCATCATGCGCCGTCACACTTTGAATAATTTTACGGTTTGGATCAAATTTATTCCAACAACTAAACTGATGTTTTTTTAGGCACGTCTGTGCTATATTAGGAATTTTTTGCCCACCTCTTATAATATGTCCAGTAAACCATTTATCTGCGTGTACTCGGTTCATTATAACGCAAGCAACCGCCTTTATTCCTTGTTCACCCTCGCCACGCGCTTCACCATACAATGTGCGCGCCAATACATCCAAATCAGACATCGCTCTTTTTCCTTTTTATTTTACCTTCTATTAAAAACTCCAACCGTGTTTTAATCTCTGTTAAAACCAAGTTTTGTTGTGATTGTAAAACAGCGATGGCCTCTATTTTTCCATCGCTGTTTTCCAATCGTTTTTCCAAATTTTCAAGCTGCACCTCCTGCCTGGCTTTCCATTCCCCTAAGCGTACTATCGCTACCAAGAGACCAATAAGCGATGTACATCCGCTCAATAAACCCCAATCCATTTTTGTTCTCCTATTCGTTATAATTGTCATATTGCGCTATTTGAAAACAACACTTATCCTCAAAATGCACAACGGCATGACAATCCAATTCAACTGATGCGGAAATATTTACGTTTAAATTACAGGTATCTATTATAACCTCAAGCTCTCCACATTCATTCATCATCTTTCTCCCATTTACTTTTTACCGGAAACAACTTCTGCAATTTTTCAAACACATCACCGGCAATCCAACTCCTAGATGACCAACAACCTGTTACGCTTGCTTTAATGTCCGAAAATTTGCAATCAGTGACTTTTTTGCCTTTACAAAACAAATTGCCGTATAAGCAACGAGCGCTGACAGGATTATCAACGCTCGTATAAAATTCGGATAATTGTTTATATTTTTCGGCATTAATCCGTATTGGGCAGTGCACCCCGTAATGCATCACCGGCTTACCTAAATTCTGCAAAATCCGTTTTGTATTAATGATTACCTTTTGATAATTATTTGCCGCAATATCAGATATTTTACCTTTGTGATAATACGGATAATCGGATATTGCAAAATCTTGAAGCATATAAAAATCATCATTCATAAGCAAAAAATCTTCAGAAATACCGGCTTGGATTGCTGCTATGGTTTTTCTAAAAGCATTTTGCCACCATACGCCGCTGTCATCAACCCATAAATATTTAACATTGCTATTTAAAAAATGCGGTTTATTACCGACAATCCAAATATTGCCGATATCTGCGCAGTGTTTTTCCAATGACCGCAGAGAATACCGCAATTCTTGATTATTGTGATGCGATCCGCCACCTATATAATATAACACATCCATTTTAACCTCCTATCACATTATTTGCATCGTCATTTTCCAATTCCCTTATTTCTTCACGCCACGCTTTACGTTGCGACACTTTTTCCACCCATTCTTCAGCGGTATATTCGCCGTCAAGGTATTTCTGCCCCCAATAATCGGAATTAGCAAGAAATTGTTTTAATTCGGCAATTCTCGCTTGTTTAAGTTCTTCAGCTGTCGGCTCCGGATTTTTAACAACGGCATAATACTCACCTTGCTCTTCAATACGATATTCCCCGTTTTCATTGCACCATTTAGCAACTTGTGAATACTCATCTCTTTTTTCATCAGCGCAATAACGTCTTGCGCCATTTTTTCTGTACGAGCTCTATCATTTCCATTTAGAATTATACGATATTTTCCATTCTTCAAATGATAAAGGCTTCCTTCGTACT
>JAKSUO010000094.1 GCA_024408895.1 Alphaproteobacteria bacterium
CCGCTTTAACATCTTTCAAATCGGCCTTAACATCAACTTTAATATCTTTTCCCTGTATATCTTGACGCAGTTCAAAGTCCAGTTTAAGTTTTATATCAACGTTTCCTGTTATGTCTTTGGGGTCAACGCCCATTTCCGAAGCAAATTGCAACGGCGGATTGTTAATCAGATTTAAGGCATCCGCCACACTTGAATTTCCTGTAATATCAATAGATATAAAATTATCTTCCTTGTTTAAGTCATAAAGATTAACACGACCATCGGTGATGATAACTCCGTCGCTGATTCCCTTATCTATATCTATAACAATATTATGATCGGTAAAATAGGCGGTGCCGTACACGTTATGCACAATCGGCATACCGGTTAAATAAAAAATATCGTTGTCTTTAAGCTCGGCTTTGCCGTCCAAATTAATCAGTCCCCAAGTTTCATCTTTTTCTTTATAGCCAAAGTCAAAAACAAAGTGTGCTTTTTCGGCGGTTCCGGCCGTTATTCCTTCCGCACACCATTCCCATGCCGGTTCGGCAATATAACGCGGCCAAAATTGGGATAATTTATTAAACGGAAAATCTGCAACATCAACCGTAAAACGCATAACCGTATCTTTTAGGGTATGTTCCAAATAATACGTTTCCAATCCGCTGGCGGCAAGAGAAAAGAAGGCAGATTGTCCGCCGAGTTTAAAACCGGCTTTTTCAATATGAAGCTCGTCAATACCGCCGGTTATAGCACCGCTGACTTGCATTTCATCAATTTCATAATTGTATTTTTCATTGTTTTCAAAAATGATTAAACCGTGTCCGCTATCCAATTCAAAACTTATTTTTTCAACAGTACTGTCTATGTAATCTGCGGCCTCATCGGCGTGCGCCAAAATATCGGATAATTTTAAAGAGGTATTAATTTTGCCGTTGACCGGAACTTCTACACTCATAGCGGTTAAAATATTATCTTCGGTTGTTTCGTTAAAAGTGCTTAATATATCTGAAAGAATTAAATCAGAAAAATACACTTCCAAGTCCAAAACATCTTCGGCCGCGTGATATACGGCTTCAAAACCGGCAGATGCGATTTTATCGTTGATGTTGACGAGGGCATTGGCGTTGATTTCCATATTTATCAAATTGCGGTTGAATTCCAGTGATGTGTCCGAAAGAACCCATTTGCGTCCCAAATCAACTTCGTGAAACTCAATTTCTCCGTTTTTAATAATAATGCTGTTCACAAAGCTTTCCGGATATATTTTTTCTGCGGCGTTGTATTTATTGAGAAAGTTTTTGAGCTGATTAACGTAAAAGGTTAATTTTTTACGGTTAATCTGATTTATTCGCTCTTCTTCAACACCATAACTGGCAAAAATGGAAACTGACGGGTTTTCAAAACTAATGTCACTCGGGGCGATAATACCTTTAATTAAGGCTCGGAGGCTTAAAGAAAGATATAACTTCGGTACGGTGATATTTATAGTATCGTCATTTTTTTTCAACACAATATCCTTTGCCGTAACGCGTAGGGGTTGAATGGAACGCACAAGCTCTATATTAACATCGCCGATATCAAATGTATATTCGTTTTCATCGTAGTTTAGGGCTTGCACAATGTATGGCTTTAAGTACGGCACGGAAATCGGTCCGCGATAGAGTGTCCATATAAATAATAAAAACACAATCAGCAGACCGATGATGAAAAAGTCAAAGGTCTTTTTTAAGAAATATGCTCTGGCCGAAAGCTTTTTCATATTTATAAATCTTTCATTGTGTTAATGTACTGTTATCTTTAATTTTTTGAGCCAGTGATGCAGCCAAAAAAATGTCTATATCACCATCCAGAACTGCTTTACAATCTGCAGTTTCGGCATCTGTGCGCAAATCTTTTATCAAACGATAGGGTTGCAAAACGTACGAGCGAATTTGGTATCCCCAACCATTGTCTCCTTGATTGTCGCGCGCTGTTTGAGCGGCATCATTTCTCTTTTGCATTTCTCTTTCATATAATCTGGCGCGCAACATTTTCCAACAATTGTCTCGGTTTTGGAATTGAGAGCGCTGAGTTTGGCTTGAAACGACAATTCCGGTCGGAAGGTGGGTAATACGCACGGCGGAATCGGTTTTGTTGATGTGCTGGCCGCCGGCACCTGATGCCCGATAGGTATCAATGCGGCAGTCTGCCGGATTAATATCAATTTGAATGCTGTCATCAATAACCGGATAAACACCGACCGAAGCAAAACTTGTGTGGCGACGTGCGGCGCTGTCAAACGGAGAAATTCTGACCAAACGATGGACACCGCTTTCAGATTTCAGCCAACCATACGCGTTATGTCCGCTTATACGAATAGTCACCGATTTTATGCCGGCCACATCTCCGGGGGTTTCTTCAATTATTTCTGTTTTGTATTTATGATCTTCCGCCCAACGTGTGTACATGCGCAAAAGCATTTGAGCCCAATCCATGGCTTCTGTCCCGCCGCTGCCGGCGTGAATTTCCAAATATGTATCATTACTGTCGGCTTCTCCTGATAATAGAGATTCCAATTTTGCGTGTTCTGTTTCCTTTTGCATTTGTTCTAAATTTTGCATTAATTCGGCCAACAAGGTTTCATCATTTTCCGCTTCGCCGAATTCTTCCATTTCCTTGTAATCTTGCAATGTTGCGATAAAATTTTCGTATTGCAAAAGTTTTGCCGACAAGGTATTTTTTTCACTCATCAAAGACTGAGCTTTATCCGGATTGTTCCATAGGTCCGGATCTGCAGTTAAGGCATTCAGTTCATCCCTACGCAAAATCGCATTATCGTAGTCAAAGATACCTCCGTAACAAGTCTAATGATTGTTCAATATTTTGAATAATATTGTAAAAATCAGCACGCATCAGTATTCTCCTCCTATTTGAAGACCGCTTTGAGCTTCTTGTTCCGTACCGGCAGCCGTATTTTCGTCATTGCCGATTTGTTTTTGCCGATTATTGAAGTCAAAATCAGGCTTTAATGCCTCAATAATAACCGTTGTATCGCCCGGTGCGGAAGGTCTTCCGGTTTGCGGATTGACACGCACCAATTTGATACCGGCCGGAATTCGGAAACTTGTATCAGGCACATCTTTTAAGGCATTTTCCATAAAGTCATAAAAAATAGGCAATGCTGCTTGCGCCCCGGTTTCAAAACGGCCAAGGCTTTCCGGTTCATCAAACCCGACATACACACCAACAACCAAATCCGGCGAAAAACCTACGAACCACGCATCCTTCGTTTCATTTGTCGTACCTGTTTTACCGGCTAAATGGCGATGTAATCCGTTTAGTTTGGCACCGGTACCTCGTGTTGCCACACCTTCCAAAATAGATGTCATTTGATAAGCAGACAACGGATCAACAATTTGTTCGCGTATAACCTGAAAATCAGGTTCCGGTTGATTTTCCCATTTATCTGCCGCACATTCCGGACATGGAGTTTGTTCGTGTTTATATATAGTGCGTCCTTTCCGATCTTGGATTCTTTCAATCATATAAGCGGGAACTTTTTTACCACCGTTAACAATAACGCAATACGCGCTGACCATATCAATAACACGCGTGTCTGCCGCCCCCAAAGAGGCTGACAGATATGGAGGTAAATTGTTGTTGACGCCAACCCGACGAGCCATATCCACAATTTTTTGCATACCTAAATCTTGCGCCAAGCGAACGGTCATTAAGTTTTTGGATAATTCAACACCTCGGCGCAAAGTCATCATTCCGTAGAATTTCTTGGAATAATTAACCGGTTTCCATTTTGGCATACCTTCGCCTTGGTCTAAAACAAATGGCGCGTCTAAAATCATATCTGTCGGGGAATATCCTTCCTCAAGTGCTGTCAAATAAACGAACGGCTTAAAGCTAGAACCGGTTTGTCTGTATGCTTGCGTGGCGCGGTTAAATTGCGATTTTGCAAACGAAAAACCGCCAACCAAAGCCAACACTTTACCGGTATGCGGATCCATAACCGCCATACCGCCTTCTGCAATCGGAACCTGCCGCAAGTTATAAACGGATTTTCCGGCTTTTTCATCTTTTTCGGCATAGATAACATCGCCTTTTTTAAATACCTGTTCAACCGAAGAAGGTATCGGACCCATATCTTTACCTTTTTCTTTGTAACGAGCCCACGCCAGCGATTTGAGCAAAATGTGTCCGGTATCACCTTTTTGTGTTTCAATATCGGCTTTGTCTTTAGATACTTTAATCACAACAGCTTTTTCCCAAGTTGGCTCGGCTCCCGATGGTAACCTGGTATTTTCCAGATTTTGTTTATAGTTTTCATCTATGGCGATATTGGCTGTCGCTCCGCGCCAACCGTGTCGTGAATCATAGGCGATTAGGCCTTTGCGAAAGGCGTTGGTTGCTATGGTTTGCAGCTTTGGATCAACGGTAGTTCTAACAATTAAACCACCCTGATACAATGCTTCGTCCCCAAAATTGCGGCTAATTGAACGACGCACTTCTTCGCTGTAATATTCCGTATCTTTCAAAAATCCACTTTTTCTCTTAACGACTTTAAGTGGTTTTTCCTTGGCTTCTTTGGCTTCTTGTTCGGTGATATATCCGTCTTCGGTCATCCGATCTAAAACCCAGTTACGGCGTGCAATTGCGGCATCATAATGCTTTTGCGGATGATAATTATTCGGCCCTTTCGGCAGTTCCGCCAGATA
>JAKSUO010000095.1 GCA_024408895.1 Alphaproteobacteria bacterium
ACTCACAACCTTCTGATCCGTAGTCAGATGCTCTATCCAATTAAGCTACGGGCGCTTAACAATCTACGTTAATAAAACAAATAATTTACAAATGCAAGCATTATTTTTATTTTTTTTGAAAAAATTATAATCTGTCGGTGTTTTTTAGCAAAAGCCTTTTATGACAAAGATAATTTAGACACACTGGTGCTGTGGACGACACAAATATTTGTCTTATAACAGTATGAATTTCATCACTTTTTTGTAGATATACTTCCACACAAAACCGCATAAGAAGCGGTAACGTGCTTATCACTTGGCTTTATGTTACTAAGATCTTGAATATTCTCGCTGATACTGGCGCGACGATTTCATTCGGATATTTTGCTGACGCGCTTCCAATGCCGAATCATAGCGTTCCGAGCGGGAAAATGTTTTTGAATCTCTAAGTCGCTTCTGTGCCAACATATTGTTATTTTGTTGCTCACGCTTATTCGCTTGTTCACGTTCATGCGCTTGTTCATGTTCGTGTTCCATCAGAGACATTTCATTTTGATGACTTTTTTTGTTATCAAGACTCTGATTAATTTCACCGAGCAAATAGTTTATGCGACGTTCATTCATAGTTTTTCTTCCATTGTTTCAACTGATTGTAACATGTTTTTGAATCTAAATCAACGTTTTATTTAATAAATTTTAATACTCAACGGTTAACATATCATAAAATCTACATTTTTAAGGAGTGGAAAAATGTCTGCAAATATAGTACTGGGTGTTATAAGTGTTTTGGCTGCTTTGTTTTATGTTTTGTATGTGAAAATCATCAAGTGTCGCAACAAAGTGCAGGAATCTATGGCTGATGTTGATGTGCAGCTTAAAAAAAGATATGACTTGATTCCGAATATGTTACAAATGGCTGCTAAATTTATGGAGCATGAAAAATCATTGATGACAGAATTAACCGAGCTGCGTACACGGGCAATGCAAAGCTCTTTTGCAACGGCGCCGAAAGAAAAAATGGAGCTGGAAAACTTGTTGAATCAAAAACTGCAGGAATTTAAGGTTTCTCTGGAAAATTATCCGGATTTGAAATCCAATCAAACAATGATTACCGCTATGCAAAGTATGAACGAAGTGGAAGAACATATTGCGGCGGCACGTAGGTTCTATAACTCTAATGTCAATGAGCTGAAGAATATAACGGAAATCTTCCCTGGCAGTATGATTGCTTCAATTTTGGGAATAAGCTATAATCAGCTGCCGTTTTTTGAAATTGCCGAAACGGAACGTCAGCCGATTAATGCTAAGGACTATTTCAAATAAACGGAAAAAAAATTATGCAGGAAAATCAAGAAGTAAATACATTTGATCAATATTTTGAACGGGAAATTATTCCTTTGGTAGAAGAGGATAATATCCGTAAAGATGTGTATCACGGGCGTTTTTGGGGAGCATTTTGGAGTGCATTGTTTATTTTTAGTGCCAACACACTGTGGGTGTTATTTAACTTTTTGATGTACAAACATCCCGTAAATTACGAGCAAATCCTTTTGGTGGCTATTGTGAGCTGTCTGATTGTTGCGTGGCCGATATATAGCTATTATAAACAGCCTCGTCTGGATATTTTTGAGGCATTCTTACGGTTTTACGGAACTTGGGAATATAAAACATCCGGCAAAGTGCGTTTGGTGCATTCGCGCATTATTCCGCAGCATGATAATGTTTTTGCCAAACATAACATTTCGGGTACACCGGAAAATATAAAAACGGAAATTCGGGACACATATTATCAAAAGGATGTGTTGCTCAGTAATAAGTCGTGGAAACGCACTGTATCTTCGGGTGTGATTGTGTATTTAACGTTTCCATATAATCTTAAAGCGGATATTTTGGTGTTTGATAAAAACGGTTTTTATCGCAAAAACAAATTCCCTGAATTGACAGCGGTTGAGCCAAAATTGGAAGTTCCGGCATCAAATTATTTCCGATGCTTTACGGATAATACGGAGGAAGCTCAACGGATTATTGTGTCATTATTTTATGAAACAATTTTAGATTTGAAAGAAGTCTTCGCCGCTAAAAGCATTAACATTGAAATCAAAGATAATTTTGTTCGTATATATTTGGAAAACAGCACTTTGTATTTTACCAATTATAAATTCTGGAGTCATAAAATTGATAAAAATAAATTCCGACAGCTTCATGCTGAATTATGTAAAATCAGTGAATTTATTCAAATTTTGAAGGTGCTGACCAATGTTTGATTATCGGAAAAATGCCGACTATATTGAGCAAAAGCAAAAATTTGATATATATTATAATGTCCGACTTTTACCTGTTTTGCGCGCAAGCGAACAAGAACGCTTACGCTATTTAACAGCATTTGGGATATTGCTGCTTCTGATTGTTATTTTCTATCCGATGATTTTACATTCAATATGGACATCCGGATTTGGAAAAACAGATGCGATGACCGGTGTGTATTTAGGGCTGTCTTGTTTGGTGGTTATGGCATTTGTTGGCCCGATTTATGCTTACAAGAAAAAGGTTAAGCCGAAGATAATGCCTGATTTTGCTGCTTTTTTCGGTTCTTTTTCGTATGAATATGAAAAAAAAATTGAAGATGTTTATTTGGTGTTGTCTGATTTATTTGCTGAGTATAATGAAAACATTGGTGATGACTATTTTACCGGAAGTTATGAAAACGTAAAAATTACCGTCGCCGAAGAAAAATTGCGCTTTGTGAAAAATGATTTTCGCGGTAATAAAATCAATAAAAAAGTTTTTACCGGCGTGTGCGTCCTATTGGAAATGAATAAAAGTTTTACGGGAAGAACGGTTGTGTTGCAGGATAGAGGTATGCTCAATCCGTTTTATAAGGTTAAAGGGCTGCAAAATGTTAAATTGGAAGACAGCCTTTTTGAAAAGTATTTTGAAGTTTATGCCGATAACCAAATAGAAGCGCGCTATTTGCTGACTACCGGATTTATGGAACGTATCATAAAATTACGTGATTTATATGAAGGAAAATCTATTCAATTTTGTTTCCAAAACAATACATTGCTGCTGGCAATTCCGACAAAACAAAATATGTTTGAAGCCAATTCTTTTTTCCGCTCTAACATCAATAAACCGAAAATAGATCGCGTATTTGAGCAGTTTTATACGATTTTTTCCATTGTAAAACTCTTAAAATTAAATCAACATATAGGTATGTAAGGTGCTGTGTATATCCGCCGGTTGAGTGTTGCAAAAAACAAAGATTCTTTATACATTCGGATAAATTATAAGGAGAAATGTTTTGTTTTCTAAATTTGAACGCTTGACCGCATGGCGATATTTGCGCGCTAAACGTAAGGAAGGCTTTATTTCCGTGATTACCGGATTCGCTTTTACCGGTATAGCGTTAGGAGTTGCGACACTGATTATTGTTATGTCAGTGATGAACGGCTTTAAGGCGGAACTTTTAAATCGCATTTTAGGTATAAACGGTCATATATCTATTGTGGCTGCACCGGAATTCCCGTTTAATAATTACCAAAAAGCCACAGGACAAATTCAAGGCATTGAGGGCGTTGATTTGGTTGTCCCGATGATTGAAAAACAGTTGCTGATTTCGTCCGCTCATGGGGCAGAGGGTGCTATGGTGCGCGGTATCAGAAGTGAAGATATCTTAAAGAAAAAGGTTATGCGTGACGGATTCTCCCGCATAGATTTGGATGGATACACCGAAGACGTTGTCGTGCTCGGTGAAAAATTGGCGCACAAACTTGGCGTTTATATTAACGATGAAATTACATTGATATCTCCAAACGGAAAGGTAACGGCGTTTGGGTCCGTGCCGCGCATTAAGTCATATCGTGTTATCGGTATGTTTAATATGGGGATGTATGAATATGATGCCAACTATGTGTTTATGCCGCTTGAGGCTGCCCAAAAATATTTCGGTTTGAAAAATGCCGTTTCGGTAATAGATGTCAGCTTAAAAGATGAAAATAAACTGGCACAAACACGCTCTCTGATTGAAAAAAGTGTCGGATTGGATGCTTATGTTTATGATTGGAAGCAAACGAATTCTGCCTTTTTTAACGCCATAGATGTTGAACGTAACGTGATGTTTTTGATTTTGATGCTGATAATTCTGGTCGCCGCGTTTAATATTATTACCGGCTTGATAATGCTTGTAAAAGATAAAAGCCGTGATGTTGCCGTATTGCGCACCATGGGGGCTTCTCGCGGGATGATTATGCGTATATTCTTTATGGACGGAGCTTTTATCGGTATTGTAGGCACACTAATCGGTGTGGGGCTGGGGCTGCTGTTCTGCCACAATATTGAAAGTATCAGACAGTTTTTACAAAGTATTTCCGGTCGTGAACTGTTTTCATCCGAAATTTATTTCTTATCACAGTTGCCGGCAAAAGTGGATAATAGTGAAGTGGCAATCGTGGTTGTTCTGACCTTGCTGTTGTCATGTTTGGCAACATTATATCCGGCATACAGAGCGTCCAAATTTGATCCGGCGGAGGCCTTGAGATATGAATAGAAAAAATGCGACATTGGTGCTGAAAAATATCTGTAAAACCTTTATGCAGGGGGCAGAGCAGTTAGATGTATTGAAAAGTGTCAATCTTGAAATTAAACCGAAAGAAATTGTA
>JAKSUO010000096.1 GCA_024408895.1 Alphaproteobacteria bacterium
GTTTTGAGCAAAAAACTACTATAAGTGAGCGTTTTTTTCATAATATCCAGAGCAACTTGATGTTTGTGTCCGTATATATTTTCCGCCTTAAGCAAAGAATTAAAAATCGGCACATTTTTTTCGGTTGTTTGATAAACCATATCAGCCATAATATCGTGTAATTTAAGTGATGTAATCCGCCGACGTTCACGCATAGTCAAATCATCAGACAAATTCAACTGACAAGGTGGTAGAACCGAAAGTTTAATTTTCGGAAACATCTGAGTTTTGATAACACCTTCCAAGTAAGAAAATTTAGAATATTGAGCACCGTCTATTCTGAGCGGAACAATTTTTGCTCCGGATTTTGCGGCAATCACCCCTGCACCTTCGTAAATTTTCATTAATGAGCCGGTTACACTTATGCGCCCTTCCGGAAAAATCATTACCGTTTTACCTTTATTAACAACATCAATCAACGAACGTATAGCCATCGGATTAGCCGGATTTAAAGGATAAAAATTCACTATTCCGCTAAACATTTTCACATACCACTTATTTCCCCAATTACTGTCAATGGCAAATGTGATTTTGCGCGGCAGATATGCAGCCACCAATACCCCATCAAGCAAAGAAACATGATTTGCAATAATCAAAACTTTTGAACCGGCCGAACGCAAATTTTGCAATCCGTCCACTTTAACGTGAAAAAACAAATTCAATACCGAGCAAAAAACAGAGCGCAACAAAGCATCCGGCAATAATTTACAAATATAAAATGCCACCACGGCACTTATAATCGCCACAAACAAAAATAAATCGGTAATTTTAAAACCAAATGCCATTAATACCGCGGCAAAAATAGATATTGCCACCATGCCGAGCGAATTAATAATATTGTTGCCGGCAATTACCGAAGCCGTAAATTTTTGCGGTGCTTTTTTCTGCATTAAAGCATTCAGCGGCACAATATACATACCACCCATAAAGGCAAAAGCAAACAAACATATAAACATCAAAAAACCGCGCGGTAACAATAAAAATTCAAATATACCAAGTGGCTCGCTCGGTGTGTTAAAACCAACAGACAAAAGATATACCGCAAAAGAACACACACTTAGTCCAACGGCACTAATCGGCACATAAATAATTGATATTTCACCTTTTAGGAGCTTGTTACATAACACTGAACCGCAACCGACACCAACCGAAAAAACAACCAAAAACAACGTTACCACTTCCTGTTTGGTATTGAAAACCTTGCTAAACAGCGGAAATAATTGCGTTAAGAAAAAAGCGCCTAAAACCCAAAACCACGTTGCACCGATAATCGTTCTATATACAATGATATGTGATTTGATGAACTTAAGATTTTCCGCAATCAGCCGAAAGATATTGCAATTGATTTTTAAATCGGGCTGCATTCCGGCAGCTTGCGGAATTTTCCAACTTGACACGACCCCAATGATAGCACATACCAACAACACGAATATACTAACGTTAATCGGCAAAATCGTTCCGAAAACCGAGCCTAAAATAATTGAAATATAAGTGCTTGCTTCAACATAAGCATTACCGGCAATTAATTCGTCTGACTTTAAAAACTGAGGCAACAGAGCATATTTAATTGGTCCGAAAAACGTTGATTGCGCCCCCATAAAAAACAAAATAATAATCAACAACGGCATACTTTTAGTGGCAAAAACCACCCCCGCGCCAATCATCAGTAACAGTTCGGTACATTTCAAAATCCGTGTCATGTAAGCACGGTTATATTTATCGGCCAATGCTCCTGCCAACGCCGAGAATAAAAAATAAGGCAAAATAAACACGCCGGCAATTATATTTGAATAAATTCCGACAACCTGCAACTGAGCCACCATTTTATAAGCCACAAAGGTCATCAGGGTATTTTTAAACAAATTATCATTAAATGCGCCAAAAAACTGTGTCAGCAAAAGCGGCACAAACCGCCTTCCCCGCCAAAAATCTTTATCCATTTATGAGCCTCCTGTTAATTAAATTTCCAACTTAAACCAAACAAGGCGCGATAATCGTTTGCTGTTTTTTGATGTTCCGGATTAACCCGAACATCAAACTCTGTTGACCAACACAACCTTTCGGAAACTTCTTTATCGGCATAAAGCGCAAATTTATATTCTCGTCGTTCCGGCTTCAAGCCTGCGGAATACCGCTCACGATATACCATATCCGTTTCATAATCGCGGCCGCTTGGGAAATTAACAGACAACTGCCCCTTAACCACACGCAACGGTGATGAAATGCGTAAGCCGAAATTTAATTCTTTGTTCCATTGATAATTGGCGTCAAAAGCATAACTTTCACTTTCCAATCTGGAAGTTTTTAATAAGCCGGAAGTGAATTTTTGTTTTGGTGTATATCCTCTATAATATCCGGCAGTAAGCGTAACTTTCGGCAAAGCAAACCAAGATACGGCAACCCCTGTGTTATACGTTTGTCCGCCCGAAACGGTAAACGCGCCTTCCCCATTCATACCCAATAAAGCATCTTCTTCATACAACAACCCTGACGACAAAGAAATTGCAAATTTATTTGAACGATGCAATGTAAATTCGGAATCCAAGGCATACGCACGTTTTTTGAATTTGTTGTCATTAAAGTGTTCATCACCGTCATATAGTCCGTTACGCCCGCCGACGGCTTCAAATTTAAAGTATTTATTATTTCCCAAAGAATGTGAATGATAAACGCCGTATGCCGAAGTTAACGCCATAAACGGATTTTTAAGCTCACGTTTCATTCTGTTATTCGTATGATACAGGGTATTTTCGCTAAAATAAAATCCCGTATTATTTTTACCGTTTTTATAATCAGCTGACATAAAGTTCATTTGTTGCGCGTTTGTATTATACGCAAATGTGATATCATGTTCATTATTCTGCACCATATTTTTAGTTTGTCCGATATGAGCAACATCATTTCTAAACTTTTTATAGCTTGCATGTGTAGTCCGAACGTATTGATTTGTTGAAAGTTCAAACGGGCGACGATAGCGGTCAAATGCCGTAATTGTTTCCGGCAGCGCCTTATGAACAGCACCGGCAAAAGAAGATGTTGTGAACAATACCGCATTATCCAAACGGATTGTTGATGTGCCGACACTGTCTCCGGCAGCAGTTGTAACAATATAAGAGGACGTAGAAGGAGAAATATAGGTTGTAACCGCTTTTCCCAAATCCAACAAGCCTGCTCCGTAGGTTGTATCAGCATGATTTTTGCTTGAATATTCTGAACCATTTGTATTTGCCGTTTCACGCAACAACTCAATAATTTCTGATGCAGCCATATCCGGATATGCCGATTTAATAAAAGCAATACTTCCGGTTACCATTGGTGCTGCCTGTGATGTACCGGCCATTCCGACATATCTTTCAACTTTTCCCGGTCCATACATCAATGTTGTTTTTTCGCTGGTTTGATTACCGCCCGGTGCGGCAATACAATATGGTGCCGTTACCCCGCACTTATTTGAAAAAGACGATAGTGAATAATTTTTCACTACACCGTTGCTATCCAAATTAACATCTGCCGCGACAACAACTAACATTTGCAATTTAGAGTAATCCACCCCGTTAAAATTAAGAAATTTAATCCCAGATTCAATATCAGGTTGGCTATACGAAATTTCGTTATTTCCGGCGGACTTCACCACTATAACGCCGTCGGTTACCGTCCGATTATTAGAAACTTTGGTTTTGTTTTCATTTATGATAGCCTTCATTGCGTCCAAGTATCCTATCGGCAAATACATATACATACTTGATATATTTGATGCGTTTATACTTGAAGTTGCCGGTGTTCCGAAACTCATATTAATAGCAACAACTTTTTCGGCATTAGGATAGATGTTTGTGTCCGGATGCAATAACTTGTAAACAGGCTTATATAAAGATGACTTTAAATCCCAACGAACGGCGGCAATATCCGTATTAGAAAAAGCGACGCCCAAATTACCGTGGCTATTCCAATTAGATGCTATTAAACCTGCAATATTTGAACCATGAAGGAAATCAACTTCCGGCAGAGGAGAAATATCATATTGAGACTTATTCCAATCATAATTATCCGGATAATTTTCTTTCCATTCATTATACTCTTCTGCTGTAACATTCCACAACACTTGATCAGTATCATTACCATAAGAATCAACTAAAATCATTTGCGAAGAGCTGAAATACCATTTTCCGTCAATACGTTCATACGCTGTCCACGTTTTATCAAATCGCCAACAATTATGGGTAACCCCATGCTCACACGGTCCGAAATCATAATTATACCCGATAACCTTACTGCTATTGTCGGCTTTTTTGAACTCATCATGAGAAATCCAAACACCTGTATCTATAACACCGACATAGTTTTTGCCTTTCAAATCGGTAACCATTTCATTGTTAGCATTTTTTCCGTAATATTTAGCGTATGCCGTTGCGGCATTAATGCCGTCAAGATAATTAACTGCTTTTCCGCTTGATGTGATACCGGCTGACTTATACTCATTGCGATTACGGAAATAAGACGGCGTGTAGTAGCTGACAATGCCCGAACCCGAGCTTGAG
>JAKSUO010000097.1 GCA_024408895.1 Alphaproteobacteria bacterium
AAATCAAATCCCAGTCCGATAAATTATATAATTTTTAAGTTTTATTAGTTAAAACAAAGCAAAGGAGAGGCAAAATGTTTGAATTTTCACAATCAACAATAGAAAGTATCGGTTATTATGTTTATTGTCTGATAGATTCGAGAGATAAGACAATTTTTTATATAGGAAAAGGTTGTGGAAACAGAGTTTTTGCTCATGAGCAGGAAATAGCGGAAAAAGAAAAAAATAAGCGCATTCATGATATACAAGAAGATAATGCAACTGTTGAAAAATATATTATTAGACATGGATTAACTGAATGTGAAGCTTTTCATTTAGAAGCGGCTTTGATAGATATTTTTTCTTCTAATGTGTGGAGTAGCCGAAAACTTTTGAATATTATGGGTGGTCATCATTGTTTAGACAATGGAATGAAGTCTATTTCAGAAATAGAAGCGTATTATTGTGTAGAAGATATAACTAAAGCAGAAATTAAACATAATTGTCTGATTGTTAATATAAATAAAACTTATGAAACAAATCAAAATGTTTATGATGCTACAAGAAAAAGCTGGTTATTGAATGCAAGTAAAATAAATGATATTGAATTAGTCGTTAGCGAATATCATGGAATTTTTAGAGCAATTTACAAACCTGAAAAATGGTACACAGAACTAGATGAAAAAGGAAGAACAAGATGGGTATGTGAAGGGAAAGATGTTTCTGATAAATATCCTACATATATAAACAGGCATAATACTTTCAAAAAAAGAGGAGCACAAAATCCTATAAGTTATGTTTTTGGAAAAGAAAAATAATTCTATTTTCTAGCTGCCTATACTCATCGTAATTTTCTTCTCCGGATTTACCGTGAACATGCCAATTTTGTTGTTTCAAAGCAGTCTTTCTTTGACATAATTTTCAACGCGCTCCGGTTTGATAATGCCGAGCATAACAATGTGCGCCAAAATTCCGAAACAAAGAATCACAACGGCACTCAAAGCAAACAAAACCGCCAAAACAATGTTTTGAAACAGGCAAAAAATGCCTAAAACGCCGCATACAAGCGCAATTTTACCGAAAAAATACATCGGTTTGTCGGCATAACGCATCAAATACATGACTGCTATAAAATCAAAAAGTCCGTTGAGATAACGACTGTATCCGTATTTTGATACGCCGTGCATTCGTTTTTGATGATGCACCTTAACTTCTGTGCAATGGAAACCGTTAAGTTCAGCCAACACCGGTGTATAGCGGTGCATTTCGCTATGCATATTAAAGCTTTTGGCAACTTCTTTGCGATAGAGTTTAAAACCGCAGTTAAAATCGTGGATTTTAATACTCGATGCGCGCGATGTAATAAAATTAAAAACACTGCTTGCAATGCATTTTTCTTTTGAATCAAGTCGATTAAATTTAAAACCCGAAACCAAATCATAACCTTCATCAATTTTATTTATAAAATTCGGAATTTCAGCAGGATCGTCTTGTAAATCAGCATCTATCGTAAAAATCAAATCTCCGCTTGCCGCATTAAACCCGACTTGCAATGCAACGGATTTTCCAAAGTTTTTGCGCAAAGACAGAACTTTGATGAAATTATTTTGCGTCTTAAGTTTTTTTAACACTTTCAACGAATTATCTTGTGAACCATCATCAATAAATATTATTTCAAAGTCTGAAATTTTGGCACACTTTTTACATTCCTCCGCAATTTTATTACTTAAATCAAGCAATGTTTTTTCTTCATCGCGAACAGGAATAATAAACGATATTTTATATTTATTCTTCACTTGTTTCTCCTTGTTGTTCCGGCAGATAAGCGCAGGCAATTCCGTCTGTGAAATAAAGGAACCAACCCTCAATGTTTTCGCAACCGACTTCGTCGATATAATAAGCAGTCATAAGAGTAGCATTCTTCAACGCTTTTTTATCCGCCATTAATTTTTGATAACATTCATTATCAAAATTATCAAATACAATATGTTTGGCGGCTGAAAAAGAATAAAGAGCTGGAATAATCATTCGCCACCGGTGCGCATTGTGAATCCATTTAATATAAAGTGTTTTGTTTCGCAGCGATTGAGCATAACTGCCCTGCAGTGTATTTCGGTTGTAAAGATAGTGCTCAAAATTGGGCGATTTCAGGTCAAAATAAAGGCAAACAAACACAAGCACTGATTGCCATATAACGGAGAACTTAAGCTTTTTTGTTATTTGATCAACGGCTAAAAACAAGAGCAACACAAAAATCGGCGCAAGGTGAAAAAAGTAGCGTTTGACATCAAGCGGCATAATCGCCGAGATAATTAATACCGAAAAAACAAGTACTGCCGAAAGCAAAGCAATTTCCGAATTAATTTTTTTGCGCACTATGCAAATGAAACCCCAAATAAGTGCCGCAACCAGCGCCCATAAACTCCAATTAAAACCATGGGGAAAAACATGGGCGAAAAAATCAGTGTTGATAAAATTGTTCCAAACCGAAAGGCTGAAATTTCCGTCTGAAATGTTTCTTTTAAGCATTGGCAGAACAGAGCTTTCAATACTGCGCTCATAGTAAAATAAATGCTTAATCATTACCGGAAACAAACAAGGGCACAGAAAAACAGTTAAGATTGTGCTGATGCTGAAAACCGTAAGCGTTTGATAAGCTTTGCGCATAAGTAAAATAACACACATACCGGCACACAAAACAAAAGCCGTGATGATAAAATAATAATGCGTAATGCACCCGCAAAACAGTGTTAAACAAAAAGCAAACAGCAATTTTTTTAGTGGCTTGTGTTTTTTGGGGTTTGCCAGAAATTCAAGCGCAATCAAACAAAGCAAAACGGTTTCAAACACAAAAAGCATATAACTGCGTACAAAAACAACCGAGCAAATTGCGGCAACGGAAAAGCCATATAAAACAACGGGAAGAAGAGCTTTTTTATTACTCAAAAAACGGCATGCAAGCGCATAAAATATCATCTGCGTGAAGGCAAAAATGAACAAATTAAACCAAAGCCCTATCCATTTTGAAAAAATGTTCGGAAAAAACGAATGAATGCTATGAAAAATTATGTAAAAAAGCGGCGGATGGGCAATTAAATTATTCTGCAGTTTTTGAAGCGAAAAACGTTCATCGGGCTGAACAGTCAAAAAATCTTTAATCCCATCGTGGCTTTGGCATACTTTGTCAGAGTCAAAATCCGGAATGTCTTTCCAAACATCTTCGCTTGAAGATATGTAATTTGACTGTGCATAGCTGAAAGCCTCGTCCAAAAAACACCCTTGCTTTTGACTGCACCAATAGAACATAAAACAGAAATTAATCAATAAGCATAGTGCTAAAACAGATTTTTTTATAAAGCGATGAGAAAAAAATGTATGCTTAAAACAGCTTTTTGTTTGTTTATTTTTTTTAGCCTTCTTAAAGATGTTTTGAGATTTATTTTCCTCGGCTTGTACACCCGACGAACGACAATCTGATGCATTGAGAATGGCAAATACGGTGCTGTTTTTCAATTTTTTTTCCTCTTCTTACTTCATAATTATGTTAAATTTTTTGCTCTGTCAAATATTTAATTCACTAATACTTTGAAGAATTCTGTCATAACAGCTGTATGATATTTTTTTAGAAAAAACACTTAACAAAAAATCGGGAGGAGGGTAAAATAAAATTATCATAAACGATTCTGACAAGGATATTGTTAAAATGGAAAATAAAAATACAGCACCTAAAATAAAGAATGAAGAATTTAAAATTGAAGAAATTATAAGTGCAACTTCCGGACGTACCGTAAGAGGTGTTGATTATGTAGATAATTATGATAAAATCGCAAACGCACTAATAAACTCTTCTGATTATAAATACGATGATAAAAAATCGTTATCCGAAAATATATATGAAGCTTTTGCGCAGTATAAATTGAAAGAAGTTACAGAAAAGTTTCGTGCTCTTATGGAATCGTGGAAAGGATAAGATACAACGTTTCTTAATAATGCTATGAATGCAAAGGTTATGGCAATTAATGCAGGTATTCCTCAAGTGTTAACAATAAAAGTAAAGGAAAAAGAAGTTGAAAAACAAAAAGCTGCAGCGCGTGAACCAGGCAACAATGTTCCAAACAACAAAGATTACGAGCCTAAAAAGGCTACATTCTACGTAATTACAGATCGTGGTATCCCTTGGGGCTGGCGGGACGAAAGGGATTGTAAATAATCGGATTTTTGATATTTAAGCCAAAAGAAGTTGCATATTGTTTGCCTCTTGTTGGTCGTTTTGGTCCAAAAGCAACTCAAGCTTATATCCCAACTGCTTGTATTCATCATAAAAATCTGTCCGATACTCGCAAACTGTTCCGCACCATTTTATAAAAAGCACCTATTGATGGGGCTTTATATTTTTGATATGTAAGAAAAATGACGGGGAGGGACTGTTACTCTTGCCTGTTTTTTCCACTCTGTCACTCTTGCCCGATAGGGCGAGAGTCTCTTGCAACAAGCACCGGTGCAAGAACGATAGAGATTCTCCCCCTCACTGCGTTCGGTGAAGAATGACAAAGAGAAAGGAGGGAAGAATGACGGTGGTGTGTTTTTTTACCCT
>JAKSUO010000098.1 GCA_024408895.1 Alphaproteobacteria bacterium
CTTCTTTTAGCGGTGCCGAAACAGTTTCTTTGTTTTCTTTTTTCGGCTCCGGTTTATCAGAATTTTTTTCTTTAGATATTTTTTCCGTCGGTTGGTTGTTCTGATGTGAAAAGATAGTTGATATTTCCACATCTTCAACGTCATTCAATAGGATATCAACTGATTTGTCTTTATTATTTTTATTCTTATCTTTTTCTTTTTCCGATTTTATGTCCTGTTTTGGTTGCAATGCTTCTTTTGTCAGCTTATTGGCAGGAGTATTGGCCTCCTTATTTTGCGGTTTAAAGGCATTGTCCGAATTTGAAGGCTTGTTTTCTTTTTTGGTTTGAACGGATTTGTCTGTATTTTTATTTTTTTTATCTTCAGAATCGGTATCAAACGGAAAATTTTTTGTTATGTCTATTGGCTTGTTGTTGCCCATACTCAAATTAATCGGCTGAACTGTCTCAGTACCTTTCTGAACAGGCTCAAAATTTTCATTTTCCTTGGACGATTGTTCAATGTGTATATGCGGCCGAGCTTTTAGTATTGTTTCGGATAATTCTCTTTGTGACTGTATAATGGATTTGGATAAATTTTCCCCCATTTCTTTCAACGTGAGAAGCTGCTGCTTATTGGTTTCTTTAAAGGTTTCTATAATGGCGCTTGTAATATCACCCAAGCGCAGTGATTGCGGATCAAAATTGACGTTATTAATGGTTGTGGAATTGGCATTGTTTGTTTGAGTGTTGAGCTGTCTGGTTCCCATAGAATGTGAGGAAACGCTACGTGCTTGCAACTGTTCAAATTGTTGCGAATTTTGTGATTGCAGTTGTTGAATTTGTTTGCTTTGTTGTTGGTTTAACAACTGTATTTGTTGTGTTTGTTGCGATAAAAATTTATTCTGATAATCGTTTTGCAGATTTATCTGCTCGTGAAACTGTGAAAGCCAGCGTGTTTGCATATCATCAAAATGCTGCAAATGCTTGGTGAAAAATTCCTCCGTCATTTTTTGCAAATTGGCCGCATAAGTACCCAATGAATTATTTAAAATTTTCGGCAAATCATTGTTTTGTTGTTGCGGAATCATATTATTGACTTTAAGCGCGGCAGCCAGAGACTGAGCTAAATCTTTGGCAAATGTAGAATTGAGCTCTATCGGCGTGCCGACATCAACAGCTGTTGCGGCTTGAGCCGTATTAATAGGCGTGCTGCTTATTTGTTCTTCATTTCCGAGCGCTGTTTTGGCGGAAACAAAAGGTGTTGTGTCATGTTCTAAGCCGTTTTGCTCTTGAAGTTTATGCAAATGGTCAAGTAAAACCTTGCCACCCGGAATTGAGGCTAAAATTTCTTTGGTTCGGCTATCAATCAGAAGCAGAGAAGTATCAAACTCTTTTCTTTTTTCGGGAGTAAATATATGAATTTGCCGAAATATATTCAAATATCTTTGAGCTTTGATAAGCGCGCTCTCTTGTCCCTGCGATTCATCAAAAACGTCGGTATAAACATTATCAATGTTTTGCGTTTGCCGTGATTCTTCTGTTTTTTCTGTTGTTTCTTCCACTTTATCAAACCTCTTTTTTAGACAAGACCATGCCATCCATTATAAAACGGACAGAGTAAATTTCTTGTTAAAATACGCAAAAAATTCGTTGTTATCGTCCTTTTTTACAGATTAATGATAACAACTTTATGCAGCTTAGTTAAATCACTGTTTGTGAAATTTATTCTTTCCTCAGGATTCCAACGTAAGCCATATAACTGACCGTTTTCGTCTTCACGAATGCTCAAAAGTTTTGCTTCATCATCGGCAATGTAATAAACAGCTATGTCGCCGGCACTGACAATTTCACTCGGATCAATAATCAAAACAGAGCGATTGGAAAGCAATGAACCAAGGCGGCGAGTGCATAAATTAACGGCATATATGTTCTTTTTGGTGTGCAAAGCCAGAGGGCATTGAATTTCTTTTAAGGTATTGGTTTTATCAAGCACAATATTGCCTTCGGAATTACTGTTACCATATACCGGAATCATAATAGAATCAAATTCTGACATAGCACCGGCAATATTTGAATAGCGCGCATTATTCAAAAGTTTATAGCGCGTATCATTATGTTCAATAATATCAACCAATTTTCCTTCGTCATTAAGCTTTTGTATTTCTGCTTTCAATTTATCCAACGGTATGGATAATGCCTTGGCAATGTTACGATATTCCTTGTCGGAAACTTCGCGTTGCCCCATTTCAATACGGTGATATACGGACAGCGTCATGTCGGCATTTTCGGAAACTTCAATCAAGGTCAAACCTTTATCAGTACGAATATGGCGCAAACCGGCACCAAGCATTTTTAATCCGGCGTTTAAGTTTATTTTGCTACGTCTTTCTTGTTCACGTTTCCACGCCTGAACAACGTCCTGCTGTGAATTATGTTCATTAACGTATAAATCTTGTAATGTGCAGTCTAACAGTTCTGCAACTTGAATCAATTGTTCCTGATTTAGGCGGCGATAACCTTTTTCTATTTTAGAAACGGCAGACAAGCTGACACCAAGACGATCAGCCAATTCTTGCATTGGCATACCGCTAAGTTTTCTGTGCATTCTGATTTGATTCGGGAAAATAATTTCTTCCATTTTAAGCCTCTAATATGTTATCAAAAAACTGTTTACATAATAGACACATAAAACAAAAAATCAAGACAAAAATGCGTACTATACAAAACTTGTTTGCTTTGAAAATGTTTTGTCAGAACCTGATATATATTTTACTAATTCCTACCAAGTTCGGCACTATGGTTCGTAATTATACCATTTTTTGATTTTCTAATTATTTTTCTGTCTGAGCGTTTTCTTCTTCTGTCTGAACGTTTTCCTCTTCAGTCAGAACTTCCTCTTCTTCCTTTTCTTCCTCTGTCAGAGTGTCCTCTTCTTCCTCCTCTGTCTGCTGTTCAGATTTTTCAAGAAATTCATCAGAGTCTGATGGCTCGTCGTCAATATCATAAAGCGAGAATATTTGGTTTATTTTATTATCTATATTACTATATTTTAGCTCGTTAAGGGTATTGCGAATCTCATTTTCTTCTGCGGTAAACGTTTTCATCTTACGGGTACTTTCCGCCGGATTATACCGGAACTCCCGAGTTTGATTACCTTCTTGATCAAAATTCTTTTTTATCAATAAGCCTTGAGAATCTATATAGTTTAATTCGTGTTCGCCATTTATTGAGCTTATGACAAATGGCTTTTCTGCTGTGGCACCATTTTGGCACAACATTTCATATTCCTTGGCCAAATTAATTCCAAGAGCGGCAGCATTGGCGTTTAATTGACGTTGCATTTGAAATGCAGGAATATTATCCTGTCCTTTTCCTGAAAGCCCTTGAATATGATTTTTGAAATCAGCATCCGTAAAGCCGGCCATGGCTTGATCACGATTAATATTACTGTGCCAATTACCATCCTTATCAATAGGTGAGGCGCTACTATCAGCATGAACGTGATTAGCAAAACCAAACCGAGCCTTATAATCGTAATTACCATTATCGTTTTGGGTAAATGTTTCTGTTTTAAATTGCATACCATTAGTAACTGTATGAGTAATATGGTTGTGAGCTTTACCGTTTTTATCGGTTATGATGTCAGTAACCTTGGTGTCAAGAACCATAACATTATCTACCATTTTTGCTGTGATAATTGTCTTTTTCGGGGTATTGCTTTTCTGGTCATTTTCGGTCTGCTCTATGGTGAACGAACCGTCATTGCCGCGTGTTATTCGTCGCGACGAATAGGTTTGCGACAATTCTTGACCGCGGGTTTGCAATACATTAGCAATGATCGCCATATCGGCCGTATCGCGGTCGGAGGCACCATTTTGCATTTGAGCCATGGCATAAGTATTAATTGTTCCATCTTTATTTATCAAATATTTTGCTGTTTCATTGGCAAAATGCGTTCTTGTTCCGGTGGTTTCGCCTTCACTGTTGTAGGTGTTTGAAGTTTTCATAAAGCCATCATTTACGGTGCGTCTGCCGCCGTGTTTTTGGGCTTTTTCTTCGTCATTTGTAAATTTTGTTTTGTATGTTTCAATTTCACCATTTTCATCTACTGTTAATTGGCGGGTGCCATCGGCTGTCCGATATACAACTTTGCCGTCCACCAAGAAAGCATCCATATTTTCGCGCTCTTGCGTAACACCTAATATACGATGTTTGCTCTGATAAGCATCAACCATAATATCGTTGCCGTCTTTATCTTTAATGTTATTGCCGTCACTGTCTTTAAGGTTAATTTGTTCTGCTTTACCTTTGGCATTATGTTTCTTTTCAAAAGCACGTTCAGCCCCATTGCTTATGTGTCTGTCTGTTTCTCTTATCCACATTCCGGAATCGTCTTTTTGAACCTTTTGGCTGAAACGGTGGCCGAGAATGTTGAATGAGGATTCATAGCCGATTGTTTTTCCCTCTTCATTGAGAACTTTATGACCGTGTCCGCCGAAACGATTAAATACACGCCCTGCCAATAGTCCGGCACGGCCTTTGACATGGTTCATACCGCTACGC
>JAKSUO010000099.1 GCA_024408895.1 Alphaproteobacteria bacterium
AGCAGCTCGGTTGGTCAGAGAAAAAGGTTGTTTTATCTTTTTGGATGACGGCTTTAATCTTGGCTTTAATCGGTTCAATAATTTTTATATAGCGGAGGCGAATAATGGTAAATTTTTCGCGTCACAGTCACAGCGCTTTAGCCAAATGGTTATGGACGGTAGATAAAGTTATACTTGTCGCGTCTTTTATTTTAATTGCTTTGGGCGTGATTTTGGATGTCACGGCAAGTCCGGCAGTGGCACGGAAAATAAATGTAGATGATTATTGGTTCGTGCGTAAGCAGCTTTTTTATGTTGGAGCATCAATTATTACAATTTTCTTGTTGTCTTTGTGCCATTTGAAGATAATTCGCCGAATGTCCATTGTCGGCTTTGTTTTGTTAATGGGGCTTATGGTCTTGACTTTGGTCTTTGGCTTTGAAATAAAAGGGGCCAGACGTTGGATAAATCTATTCGGATTTTCCATTCAAGCTTCCGAATTTATGAAACCCGTATTTATTATCGTGACAGCGTGGCTTTTGGATTGCGGCAAAAAATATGATTATTTTCCCGGAATGAGAATTGCTTGTTGCTTATTCGGTATTGTTATCGGATTGTTGGTGTTGCAACCGGATATTGGTATGAGCGCGTTGATATCTGTGGTTTTCGCTTCGCAACTGTTTTTAGCCGGTCTGCCGATATTTATTGTAATTATACTGGGTATTATGTTTTTGATTGGTTTAGTTGTTGCGTATTTTACATATCCGCACTTTCATGCCCGTGTAGATCAGTATCTCTATGGCAGTGACGAAACAAGCTATCAAATTAATCGCGCCATGGAAGCTTTTCAACATGGGAACCTTGTCGGGCAAGGACCGGGTGAAGGTACGGTTAAGTTGCTGATTCCCGATGCGCATACCGACTTTATTTTTGCAGTCGCCGGCGAAGAATATGGCGTGTGGATGTGCTTGATTATCATTATTTTATTTGCTGTTATTATATTTCGTGCGCTCAAGTCTTCGTTAAAAGAAACAAATTTGTTCGTGATGTATGCGGAAGTTGGTTTGGCTGTATCTCTTGGTTTACAAGCATTCGTTAATATGGCTTCGTCCTTACATATTATTCCGACAAAAGGTATGACGTTGCCGTTTATTTCATACGGCGGGTCATCTTTGTTGGCCAGTGCCATGGAAATAGGAATATTGTTGGCGTTAACAAGGCAAAACGTAGCTTCTGAAGATAAGGATATGTGAAAATGAACGGATTGCAGCCTGATAGCAAAACATCACGATTGCCGAATGTTCGGGGAGAGTATAAATTTTCCGAATCGCTGAAAAAATATACTTGGTTAAATATCGGTGGACCGGCGGAAATTATGTTTTTTCCCGAAGATGCGGAAGATTTGCGGTATTTTATGCAACATAAAGATGCTAATCTGTCGGCATTCGTTATAGGTGGCGGTTCAAATTTATTGGTGCGTGATGGCGGTATTTCCGGTGTGGTTATTAAATTGAAAAATCAAAATTTTGCGCAGGTATCTCTGCAAGATAATATTTTAAAATGCGGCGCCGGCGCGCTAAATGCGTCATTGAAAAAAATAATAACAGATAATGGTTTGGGCGGTTTGGAGTTCTTGTGTTCCATTCCCGGCAGTATAGGCGGATTGGTGCGTACAAATGCAGGCTGTTTCGGTAAAACTCTTTCCGACGTTTTAATTTCCGCTCAAGTAATGGATTGTCGTGGAGATATTTTTACGGCTCGTAAAGATGATTTCCATTTTGGATACAGACACAGCAATTTTCCGTCAGATTGGATAATTTTGGAGGTTAGTTTGCAATTTGAACAGATGTCCCCGGAAATTGTTGCGGCAAATGTTAAAGAAAATGACAATTATAGGCAGCAACATCAGCCGCAGGGAATTCGTACTGCCGGTTCAACATTTAAGAATCCGATGGGATATCGTGCTTGGGAATTAATAAAAAACAGCGGGGGAAACACCATTAGTGTCGGTGGCGCGCGTATGTCACCGCAACATTGTAATTTTTTGGAAAATGACGGCACGGCAACGGCTGCCGATGTTGAAAATTTGGGCAAAAAAATTATTGAATCCGTTAAAAAACAAACCGGTGTTGATTTGGAATGGGAAATAAAAATTGTAGGACAGGAGCAAAAAATTGGTCGCTGATAACAAAATATATGAAACAGTTGTATGGCCGTATCGTTTGATAGGCAATTTGTTGCTGTTGGGCTCTATTTGGGCTGTCACAATGGGGGTTGTAACCGTGCGACATAATTTGGTCGGCAAACAGATAGATTCCTTGTTGTCTGAAATATATAATAAAACCGCAAAAATCGGATGGGGATTGGACGATATTACCGTTGAAGGACGTCAAAAAACAAGTAAAAATGCTGTTATACAAGCCGTAGGATTAAAACGCGGTGACAATATTTTGGAAATAAATTTACAAGACATATATGCCAAAATCAAAGCGCTTCCTTGGGTGAAAGAGGCTGTCGTGACGCGTCGCTATTTCCCGAATGTGATTCATATAAGTCTTCAAGAAAAAAATGTAAAATCAATATGGCAGTATAAAAATGAATTCTATCCGATTGATGAAGATGGGAAAATCATAGAAAGCGAATATGTGCCGGAAAAAAATTTATTACAAATTGTGGGTGAGGGCGCGCCGGAACATTTTAACGAACTCATCAAAACGATAGGAAATGATAAAGAGTTGGCGCAACGCTTAAAAGCTGCTAATTTTATTTCAAACAGACGTTGGAATTTGATATTTGATGATGTGGAAAAAGGTATCACGGTCAAAATGCCGGAAGAAAATTTTGCCGATGCGTGGAAAAAATTGGTAAAATTAGATAAAACACGAGGCATTCTTAAGCGAAAATTAACCTTTATTGACTTAAGGTTAAAAAATAAGGTTATTGTTCGTATCAACAATCAGGATAATGACACCCAAGATAAAAATCGCTAATTTTATTTGTGAGGGAAATTAAGGTGAATCGTTCTACAATTGCCGCATTGGATATCGGATCGTCTAAGGTGTGTTGTGTAATCGCTCACGTTGGTAAAGACAAAAAAGTTAAAATTGTCGGCTATGGTTATAATGCGTCCAGCGGAATAAAAAATGGAATAGTTACCGATATCAATCAGGCAACGATTTCCGTTTGTAGCGCGGTTGAAGATGCCGAACAAAAAGCCAATGAAGGAATAGACGGTATTATATTGAACGTTTCCGGTGAAAAAACGTCAAGTGCTTTGCATAGTGCGGAAATTTCTCTGCGTAAAAATAAACCGATTAGCGATATTGATTTGAATAAATTGCAAGCTAAAGGTGTCGGTCGCATTAATGTTGAAAATAATGAGCTGATTCATTGCCTTTTTACCAATTATCGTGTGGATAAAGGCGATGAAGTTAAAGACCCGTTGAATATTTACGGTGAGGAATTGGCTGTTAATATCTTGCTCGGTATGTATCCGCAAATTCAATATCGTAATTTATCATCTGTGGTTGAGGCTGCCCATTTGGGAGTTGATAATCGTATTCTGACGGCGTATGCTTCCGGATTATCTTGTTTGGTGGAAGATGAACGCGAATACGGCGCCACAATCATTGATATCGGCGGCGGAACAACCAGTATGGCAACTTTTCGCAGTGGTTATCCCGTTGCGTTTTCTACATTGCCGGTCGGCGGTATAAATATTACGCGCGATATTACACAGGGGTTGACGACTTCTTTTGAACATGCCGAAGATTTGAAAATTCGTTGCGGTTGTGCTTTCGGTGTTTCGCGCGATCAATATGAAAGCATAAATGTATATCCTCTTGGTGAAGAAGATGATAGCTCTATCAGACAAATGCACCGCTCTGATTTGATTAAAATAATTGCACCGCGTGTGGAGGAAATTTTTGAACTGGTAGGCAAAAAATTGGACGCACATGGATTAAAAAATAAGCAAAATCATCGAGTCGTTCTAACCGGCGGTTGCAGTATGCTTCCCGGAATTCGTGATGTTGCTGCACTCATTTTGGATAAGCAGGTGCGTTTAGGCGGACCGCGTAATTTACCGGGAATTTCGGAAAAATTGTATAATAATCCTGTTTTTTCAACTGCTATCGGAATGTTGCTGTTTGCGGCCAATAATTCGGAACGTAAGCCGCAAAAAATTATCACCCGCAGCAATAATGAAGGTGGTAAGCTGTCTAAAATATTTAGTTGGATTCGGCAGAATTCTTAAAATTGGTAACTAAAACTTAATTTATTTCCTTTAAACTGCGAGATAATATGAAACTTTATCAGCAGGAGAAATAATAAATGTCAATAAATTTAGGTGTTGCGGAAACAGTTGTATCTTATTTGAAACCACGTATAGCCGTTATCGGAGTTGGTGGTGGCGGCGGTAATGCTGTCAATAACATGATTGCCGAGAATCTAGAAGGTGTTGATTTTATTGTTGCTAATACAGATGCACAGGCGTTGGCTCATTCGTTGGCCAGCCAAAAGATTCAGCTTGGATTGGAAATTACTCAAGGCTTAGG